>NZ_JBMDIX010000014.1:0-141857 GCF_057808915.1 Rhodococcus sp. FG69
ACGCAGGCTCCGCCCACACTCTCCTCGAAAGGGCCCTTCATGGTCGGAACCACGCGATCGTCTCGGTACGCAGCCGCAGCCGTTGCGGCGGCTTTGCTCCTCTCTGCCTGCTCCAACTCGTCCGACGACACTGCCGACTCCGGTAGCGACACCGGTTCGGGCGGCGCCTTCCCCGTCACCGTCGAGCACGCGTTCGGCGAGACCACCATCGACGCCGAACCGACGCGTGTCGTCGTCGTCGGATACACCGAGCAGGACACCCTGCTCGCCCTCGGTGTGACGCCGGTCGGGGTCACCGAGTGGTACGGCGAACAGCCGTATGCGACGTGGCCGTGGGCACAGGAAGCACTGGGCGATGCGACACCCGAGGTGCTCAGCGCCGACGACGGATTCCAGTACGAGCGAATCGCGGCTCTCGACCCGGATCTGATCATCGGCACCAACGCCGGCATGGACGAAGAGAGCTACACCACCCTGAGCGACATCGCGCCGACGCTCGCCCATTCCGGTGACTACACCGGATTCTTCGAGCCGTGGGATGTACAAGCCACGAACATCGGTACCGCGCTCGGCAAGAAGGAGGAAGTAGAAGATCTCATTGCGAGTATCGACGAGCAGTTCGCCGCAGCAAAGACCGAGCATCCCGAGTTCGTCGGGACGAAGGCCGTCTTCCTGCAGAACGCGTTCTACGACGGCGCAGCGATCGCGTACCAGGATGGGCTCAGCACCGACTTCATGACCGATCTGGGCTTCGTCGTTCCGTCGGAGATCGACGCGTTCGCACCGCCCGAGGGCGGCGGGCAGGCAAACATCCCGCGTGAAAACCTGTCGGTTCTCAATTCTGCGGACGTGCTGCTGTGGGGTACCGAATCACCGGCGGATCGCACTGCTCTCGAACAGGAGCCGGTTTACCAGAACCTGGACGCGGTCAAGGACAACAAGCTCGTCTTCACCGACGGGGTCACCGCGGGCGCGATCTACTTCACCAGCGTGCTCAGCCTTCCCTACGTGATCGACAAGCTGACGCCCGCGTTCGCGAGCACCCTTGCGGGCGACGGCGCAGCCACCACAGGCTAGACACATTCGCCGAAATCGAGGTTGTGCGTCGAATCGGACGACATTCGCGGCACAACTTCGATCTCGGCGGACGGGCGGGAGGTCGAGCGGTGTCAGGCAGCGTTCGCGTCGGCCCGGCGCTGCATCCACATCGCGGTCGAAAGGACAGCGAGGCCGGCTACCGCCAGGACCGCACCGACCGCGGCCGGGGCGGTGTAGCCGAATCCTGCAGCGATGACCGCGCCGCCGAGCGCTGCGCCGATGGCGTTGGCGAGGTTGAACGCCGCGTGGTTGAGCGACGCCGCCAGCGTCTGGGCGTCATCGGCGACATCCATCAATCTGGTCTGCAATCCAGGGATCACCGACGACCCTGAAGCACCGATCAGGAACACCAGAATCAACGCACTGACCGGATTGTGCGCTGCGATCACGAACATCGCGAGGAACGCGGCCATCGAGGCCAGACCGACAAATGTTCCCCGCAACTGATAGCGATCGGCCAGCCACCCGCCGACGTAGTTGCCCGCGACCATGCCGAGGCCGTAGATCATCAACGCGACGGGCACGAGCGCACGGGCCAGACCTGCGACGTCGGTGAGCGTCGAGGCAATGTAGGTGTAGACCGCGAACATGCCGCCGAAGCCCACCATGCCGACGAACAACGTCATCCACACCTGCCCGCGACGCAGGGCCCCGAGTTCGGTGATCGGATTGGTCGTGGGCATTCCGTCGAGACGAGGCATCCACACGATCAACGCAGCCACGGTGAGCGCGCCGATCACGGCGACGACGGCGAAGGCACTTCGCCACCCGAGCGCCTGACCGAGCCACGTTGCGATCGGTACACCGACGACATTGGCAATCGACAGACCCATCATGACCATGGCAACGGCTTTGGCGCGTTTGCCGGGCTCGGCCAGATGCGCAGCTACCAGAGCCGCGATCCCGAAGTACGCGCCGTGCGGCAGACCGGCGACGAATCTCGATGCCACCAGCTCACCGAAGCTCGGTGCGAACACTGTGCCGAGGTTGCCGAGCGTGAA
Source organism: Rhodococcus sp. FG69 (assembly GCF_057808915.1). NCBI lineage: Bacteria > Bacillati > Actinomycetota > Actinomycetes > Mycobacteriales > Nocardiaceae > Rhodococcus > Rhodococcus sp. FG69. The sequence goes on from NZ_JBMDIX010000014.1 coordinate 2,100, forward strand.
CGCCACCATCAGCACGATGAGCAACGCTCGCCGCGGAACTCGCGCGGCGAGTGTGGCGATCGCAGGCGCACCGACGACCACACCGAGCGCATACGCCGAAATCATGTGCCCGGCGGACGGCTCCGAGATGCCCATCGTCTGCGCGACGTCCGGAAGCAGGCCCATCGATGCGAATTCGGTGGTACCGATTCCGAAGCCACCGATCGACAGCGCCAGCATGGCCAGACGCCTGCGGGTCGAGAGCGGTCTGTGACTGGCGCTCGGCCCGTTCGACACCCTGTCGCGCACAGCGCTGACATTCTTGGCGAAAGCCGAATCGGTGACAGTCACAGCAGAACAACCTTGTCTAGTGTCGGGGCATGAAAAAGGGACGACCCCAGTAGGGAACGTCCCTCGGATCGATTGTCATCCCGGATCCACGTGGATTTCGGACAGATCGACGGTGATTGTCCTCACCTCACTCGGCGCCGCCGAAGGCCAACCATTCCCCCGCAGGTCACAGCACTGAGGCGACTACCGGTGGTGTCGTTGTTTCCTGATCTACCCGTCCCCGCTAGGATTCACGCCAGGTCATGAGTGCCAGCATCGAGCCCCGGCTTGCTGGCCGGCAACCCTCCAACCGCGGTGGGGTGCCCCGGGTGAACGACCGGGTTAGTCGGCTATACGAGAACGTGTAGCCGGAGAACAAGCGCGGGTCCGCTCGAATTGGTTTCTTTCGTCGGCGGACCCACTGACGGAGCACGCCGGAATGCGGCGTGCCCGAGGAGGAGGTCCCCCATGTGTTGTTGTCTCGATACACCCCGCCCCGGCTTTCCCGCCGAGAGCCGATTCGAACCCTGACACATTCTTCGAAGACGGAGTTATCCACACCATGACCGACAGCACCCCTGACGTCGTAGACGCAACAGGCACCCCCATCGAAGATCCCACCGCATCGTGGAGCTTCGAAACCAAACAGATTCATACCGGGCAGACTCCCGACGGCGCCACCAAGGCGCGCGCGCTCCCGATCTACCAGACCACGTCGTACACGTTCGACAACACCGATCACGCTGCTGCTCTGTTTGGGCTTGCCGAGCCCGGCAACATCTACACCCGGATCATCAACCCGACGCAGGACGTCGTCGAGCAGCGCATCGCGGCGCTCGAGGGCGGCGTCGCGGCGCTTCTGGTGGCGTCGGGGCAAGCGGCGGAGACCTTTGCGATCCTCAACCTCGCCGAAGCGGGCGACCACATCGTGTCGAGCCCGCGGTTGTACGGCGGAACCTACAACCTCTTCCACTACACCCTTCCCAAGCTGGGCATCGAGGTCACGTTCGTCGAGGATCCCGACGATCTCGAGCAGTGGCGGGCCGCGATCAAGCCGAATACGAAGGCGTTCTACGGCGAAACGATCTCGAATCCGAAGAACGACGTCTTCGATATCCCCGGCATCTCGGCGGTCGCGCACGAGCAGGGAATACCGCTCATCGTCGACAACACGGTCGCTACCCCGTACCTGATCCAACCGCTCGCGCACGGCGCCGACATCGTGGTGCATTCGGCGACCAAGTACCTCGGTGGACATGGCACCGCGATCGCAGGAGCCATCGTCGACGGAGGCACCTTCGATTGGACGCAAGGGCGCCACTCGAACTTCACCACACCGGACCCGAGCTACCACGGTGTGGTGTTCGCCGACCTGGGCGCGCCGGCGTTCGCGCTCAAGGCACGGGTCCAGTTGCTGCGCGACATCGGCGCAGCGGTGTCTCCGTTCAACGCGTTCCTGATCAGTCAGGGCCTGGAAACACTCAGCCTGCGGATGGAACGACACGTCGAGAATGCGCAGAAGGTCGCGGCGTTCCTCGAAGCGCGTGCCGACGTCGAATCCATCAACTACGCAGGCCTGAAGTCGTCGCCGTGGTACCAGCGGGGTCAGGAACTCGCTCCGAAGGGACAGGGCGCGATCATCGCCTTCGAATTGACGGGCGGAGTCGACGCGGGCAAGAAGTTCGTCGACGCACTGAGCCTGCACAGTCATGTGGCTAACATCGGTGATGTGCGTTCACTGGTTATCCACCCCGCATCGACCACTCATTCGCAGCTGACCCCCGAGGAGCAACTCGCGTCGGGAGTCACTCCGGGACTGGTCAGGCTCGCCGTGGGCATCGAGGGGATCGACGACATTCTGGCCGATCTCGAACGCGGATTCGCAGCGGCGGCATCTTGACCATCGGCTCCGTGCACGACGTCCGTCCGGCGGCGGGATTCCCGCCGCCGGACGGACGGCTCGGCAACATCGACATCGGCCCACTCGCATTGGAAAGTGGCGCCACGCTTCCTCAGGTGACCGTCGCGGTGCAGCGGTGGGGCGAGCTCGCACCGAATCGCGACAATGTGGTGTTGGTGGAGCATGCTCTGACCGGAGACTCCCACGTCAGCGGTCCGGCAGATGCCGACCATGCTCTGCCCGGTTGGTGGAACGGGATGGTCGGCCCCGGCGCACCGATCGATACGGACGAGTGGTGCGTCATCGCGTCGAACGTCCTCGGCGGGTGCGGCGGGACCACTGGCCCCAGCTCTCTCGCTCCCGATGGCAAGCACTACGGCAGCAGGTTCCCGGAGATCTCGATCCGCGACCAGGTGGCGGCGGAGGTTGCGCTCGCCGACGTTCTCGGGATCGAGCGCTTCGCCGCGGTGGTCGGTGGATCGATGGGCGGAATGCGGACCCTGGAGTGGATCGTCGGCCATCCCGATCGAGTGGGCGCGGCGCTCGTCCTAGCCGTCGGTGCCCGCGCGACGGCAGATCAGATCGGTACTCAGACGACGCAGATCGACGCCATCGTCTCCGATCCGGACTGGCAGGGCGGCAATTATCACGGAACCGGCCGAACGCCCCGAACCGGACTGAAAATTGCTCGACGCATCGCGCACCTGACGTATCGCACCGAGAGCGAACTGGATCTGAGGTTCTCCAACTCCGCTCAGGCCGACGAAAATCCCTGGAACGGCGGCAGATACGCAATCGAGAGCTATCTGCAGCATCAGGCGACCAAACTGGCCGACCGATTCGACGCCAGCACGTACGTCCTGCTGAGCGAAGCGATGAACAGACACGACATCGGACGAGGGCGGGGCGGTATCGACGCAGCACTTGCGCTGGCAACCGTGCCCACCATCGTCGGCGGAGTCGACTCCGATCGGCTGTATCCGCTGAGACAACAGAAAGAGATCGCGCGGGGCCTACCCGAATGCCGCGGTCTCGAAGTCATTCAGTCCAGAGACGGTCACGACGGTTTTCTCACCGAGGCCGGAGCGGTGGCCGCGCTTCTCGGCGAGACGATGGCGCACGCCCGGTCCGCTCGTGTAGAGCGGACCGGCTGACACGTACTTTCGATCAATCCGTGCCGAGCGGGTCGATCGATGACGACAGAAAGACGATGGCGCCACCCACCAGCGCCAGCGCCGACACGTCGAAGGCGCGCCCGCGGACCGCCAGCAGGCCTACGCGATTCTCCGGCAGACACAACCGAAATCCCGCGGCCAGGATCGTCGCAATCCCGAGAACGAACGATCCACGGCGCCACCGATCCGCGACAACGAGAACCAACGCCCCTGCGATGACGACGAGTACGGCCAGCAGGGGCAGGTTCTTGCGGATCTGATTTCGCATCGGATCAGACCGCAGTCCGTGCCAGCAGATCCTGTTCCGCTCGCTCCACCACGTTTGCGAGCAGGAAAGCGCGGGTGAGTGGTCCGACGCCTCCAGGATTGGGTGAGAGGAACCCTGCGACGTCCGCGACATCCGCCGCAACGTCCCCGCGCAAACCGTCGTCCGTTCGGGTGACTCCGACGTCGAGAACGGCCGCGCCCGGCTTGACCATGTCGGCTGTGACAATTCCCGGCACTCCTGCCGCTGCGATGACGATGTCTGCGCGTTTCACCTCGGCGGCCAGGTCTGTGGTGCCGGTATGACACAGCGTGACGGTCGCATTCTCGGATTTGCGAGTCAGCAGAAGACCGATCGGGCGCCCTACGGTGACACCGCGGCCGATGACCACGGCATGAGCGCCTGCGATCGCGACGTCGTAGCGCCGCAGCAGGTGGACGATCCCACGCGGAGTGCACGGGAGCGCAGCCTCCTTGCCCAACACCAACCGGCCGAGGTTGATGGGGTGCAAGCCGTCGGCGTCTTTGTCGGGGTCGATGCGTTCGAGCGCAGCATTCTCGTCGAGGTGCTTCGGTAGCGGCAACTGCACGATGTAGCCGGTGCACGCTGGATCCGCATTGAGATCGTCGATGACGGCGTCCAGATCGGCCTGGCTGATATCGGCTGGAAGGTCGCGTCGGATCGAAGTGATCCCGACCTTCGCGCAGTCGTTGTGCTTGCCACGCACGTACGCGGCCGAACCCGGGTCATCGCCGACCAGCACGGTCCCCAATCCCGGAACGATGCCGCTGGCGCGCAGTGTCTCCACTCGCCGGGTCAGGTCGACGAAGATCTCGTCACGGGTGGCTTTGCCGTCCAGAATCGTTGCAGTCACATCGACATTGTTCCAGGGCGGCATCGCGACAGGTTCGTCAACCCTCGACGAACAGCCCGTGCGCCTGCGCGTACGCCACCGCCTGGGTCAGCTCGATCTTCGCTCCGGTGAGGGATGCGGCGACCCACAGGTTCACGTCGGCACGCGCGCCACGCAGGTCCGCGTTGTCGAGTCTCGCTCCGGTGGCCCGGGCACCGGACAGATCGACCGACGCCAACACGGACTTGCGGAGGTCGGTGTCCACCAGATTCGCCTCGACCATCCGACAGCCGCTCAGGTCTACTCCACGGAGGTCCGCGCGCCCTATTCCGACGAGCGTGAAGTCGACCTCGTCGTATGTCGCCGGCCGCATACGGCAGTCGTCGAAGGTGGACCCGATGAACGTGGACCGGCGAAAAACGCTGTGCTGAAGATTCGTCCGGGTGAACGTGCACGACCTGAATGCCGAGTCGACGTGGACCGATTCGGTGAGATCCGTCCCGGTGAAGTCACATTCGGTGAACACCACGGACGTCGTCTTCACACCACTGAGGTCGGCGTCACGGAAGTTGCACGCCACGTAATTGCGCCCGTTCCACTGTTGCTGGTCGAGCTGGGCGTCGGAGAAATCCTCGCCGACAATCTGTTCGTCGTCCACCTGCACCATCCTTCCTTCGGCGGTGATGGCAGAGTGAGCCGGGTGTTTCGACTCATGTTCTTCGAGCCCCGGATTCCGCAGAACACCGGCAACGCCATCCGCCTCGTCGCAGGTACCGGGTGCGAGCTCCACCTGGTCGGCCCGCTCGGCTTCGACATGTCCGAACCGAAACTCAAGCGTGCCGGGCTGGACTACCACGACCTGGCGTCGGTGACGGTGCACGAGAATCTGTCGGCGGCATGGGACGCGCTCGAACCCGATCGTGTGTTCGCCTACACGGCACACTCGACGCGGTTCCACACGGACGTGAACTACCTCCCCGGCGACGTTCTGCTCCTCGGGCCGGAACCCACCGGCTTGCCCGAGAACGTGTTGAACGATCCACGCGTCACCGACAAATTACGCATCCCGATGATCCCGGGTCGACGTTCCCTCAACCTCGCCAACGCTGCAGCCGTCGTGATGTACGAGGCGTGGCGTCAGCACGGATTCGAGGGCAGCGTCTAGGCCTGTGCATCCTTGGCCTCGTTCGGTTCCCCTGCTTCATCCGCTTCATCCGCTTCGTCCAGCCTGCGAGCCGGTGCGCTCGACGTCGGGTGCGTCCTTGCTCGTACGATACGAACGACGCCGTACACCAGCCCGGCACCGATCACGAGCGCACCGACCCACGGGATGGCGCGCCCGAGTGCGACGACACTGCCTCGGAGTGCATCCAGCAACGAGTTCCACCCCGCCACCAGGCCGTCCAAGAAGCTGTCGGGGCCAGGAGACGGTGTCACGTCGTCGGTACTGAATTGCACAGTGATGGTGGACAAATCCACCTGATCGGCCAAATAGTTCTTCTGAGACGTCAGGCTGTCGAGCTCACCCTGTCTGCTGGACAGCGCCGACTCCGCCTCGATCAGGTCCGCGGTGTTGGTGGCGCCTGCGATGAGGGCTCGCAACCGATCGACCGAGGACTGCAGCGCCGCGATGCGGGCATCGAGATCCTGGTATTGCATCGTGACGTCGTCGCGGCTGATGCTGACGCTGGTGACCTTGCCGAGCGCTTCGATGCGGTAGACGGCTCCGGTGAGTTCGGAGGCCGGAATGCGGGCGGTGAGGGAACTACTCGCGGGCGAATTGTCGGTCTCCGGATTCTCGGTGCGATTGTCGATGCGTCCGCCTGCCTTCTCCACGATGCCGACTGCATCGCGTGCGGCCTGCACGGGATCGGCGGCGGTCACATAGATCTGGCCTGTCACAACCTCTTTGCGCTCCGCAGGCTGTGGAGCCTGATCGCGCACGACACTCCCCGCCTCGGGCGAGAATTCCATACCCGAGGCCGGCATCGACGAGTCGACGGCAGGCGCGTCCGCGGTGCCGTTCGAACCACTACAACCCGCGAGAACAAGGAAGATCCCGGCCAGTGCGGCAATCAGACAGCGCTTCATCTTCGGAGATGCTAGAGCAACTGGGTGCCCGAGGAGGAGCTGTGACGTGGGAACGTCGAATTGTTACATCTATAGGGAAGATTCACTGATGACCTCCGGTCGGAACCGGGGTACGGTGTGCCGCATCCACACAATTCGTTTCCCTGAAGGAGCCCCCTGTTGTTCTCCGCTTCGCCCTCGTTCTCCACGCTCGTCCGCTCCGCCCAGGATGGCTCCTTCCACCGCATCGGTAGTCGAATCACCCGCACCGCAGCGCTTTTCATCATCGGCAGCAGTATCGCAACTGCCGGCGTCCTCGGTACAGGCGTTGCCTCGGCCGCGCCGGTGACCTGCGTGTCCCCTCCGTCGGCAAACGACATTCAGGTTGACGGGACGGCGAGCTGCGGCGCCACTGCGGCCGACGCGGCACGTGCAAGTGCGACCGCCACCGACAGCGGCACCGCCGTCAGCGTCGCTGAGGGTGCGGGCAACACTTCGACTCTCGCGACGGGCTACGGAACTGCTCTCGGCGCGTCGCGCGCGGGTGGTACTGCGTACGCCGGTGCACTGGGCGGAGGCATCGCACACTCGTGGGCCGACAACGCAGATACCACCATCGCCATCGCGGGCTGGGGGTCGGGCGCAACCGCCGAAGCCGCCGGTGTCGACTGCGTCGGGCAATGGTCGCTCGCTCTGAATCTTTCGTCCGGCCAGTTCTGCGCATTCGGCAACTGATCTTCCTCGCACTCTTCAGCCCTGCCGCTCGGTTTCTCGAACGGCAGGGCTGAAAGACGTCGGGTCGGTGAAACCGCCGCAATCTACGACCAAAGGTAGTAACTCGAGCCTTCTCCGGTTTACGATGTCCCCACCGCATCCCCAGGAGGATCAGTGACTGCCCTAGCGCCTAGGCCGACTCCCGCTGTTGCTGCGGCGAGACCTTTTCCCCCGCGGATGGGACCGAAGGGTTCTTTTCTTCACAAGGCGGTGACGACGACTGATCCCAAGATGTTGGGGATCATGTACATCACGACGTCTATTGCGTTCTTCCTGGTCGGTGGGTTGATGGCGTTGCTGATGCGCGCCGAGCTAGCTGTGCCGGGAATGCAGTTCCTGTCGAACGAGCAGTACAACCAGCTGTTCACCATGCATGGCACGGTCATGTTGTTGTTGTATGCGACGCCGATCGTGTTCGGATTCGCGAACTACATCCTTCCGCTGCAGATCGGTGCGCCGGATGTCGCGTTCCCGCGGTTGAACGCGTTCTCGTACTGGCTGTACCTGTTCGGTGCGTTGATCGCCTCGGCCGGGTTCATCACTCCCGGTGGTGCGGCCGACTTCGGGTGGACCGCCTACACGCCGCTGACGAGTGCTCTGCATTCGCCGGGTGTAGGTGCCGACCTGTGGATCATGGGTCTGGCAGTGGCCGGTTTGGGCACCATCCTTGGTGGCGTCAACATGATCACCACGGTGATCTGCCTGCGGGCCCCCGGTATGACGATGTTCCGGATGCCGATCTTCACCTGGAACATCCTGGTGACGTCGATTCTGATTCTGCTGGCGTTCCCGTTGTTGACGGCGGCATTGTTGGGGTTGGCCGCCGATCGTCATCTGGGTGCGCATCTGTTCGATCCGGCCACCGGTGGAGTAATCCTGTGGCAGCACCTGTTCTGGTTCTTCGGGCATCCCGAGGTGTACATCATCGCGTTGCCGTTCTTCGGGATCGTGTCGGAGATCTTCCCGGTGTTCTCGCGTAAGCCGATGTTCGGATACACCACCTTGATCTACGCGACGATCGCCATCGCGGCGCTCTCGATCGCGGTCTGGGCGCACCACATGTACGCCACCGGTGCGGTGTTGTTGCCGTTCTTCTCCTTCATGACGTTCCTGATCGCAGTGCCGACTGGTGTGAAGATCTTCAACTGGATCGGCACGATGTGGCGTGGCCAGATAACGCTCGAGACACCGATGTTGTTCTCGATCGGCTTCTTGATCACGTTCCTCTTCGGTGGTCTGTCCGGTGTGCTGTTGGCCTCGCCGCCGATCGACTTCCATGTCACCGACACCTACTTCGTGGTCGCGCACTTCCACTACGTGGTGTTCGGAACGGTGGTGTTCGCGACGTTCGCGGGGATCTACTTCTGGTTCCCGAAGATGACGGGCCGGATGCTGGACGAGACGCTCGGCAAGTGGCACTTCTGGTTGACGTTCTTCGGATTCCACGGCACGTTCCTGGTGCAGCACTGGCTCGGCACCGAGGGTATGCCGCGTCGCTACGCGGACTATCTGGCCTCGGATGGGTTCACCACGCTCAACATCATTTCCACGATCGGTGCGTTCGTGCTCGGTGCGTCGACGTTGCCGTTCGTGTGGAATGTGTTCAAGTCCTACCGGTACGGCGAAGTGGTCACCGTCGATGATCCGTGGGGATATGGCAACTCGTTGGAGTGGGCGACCTCGTGCCCGCCGCCGCGACACAACTTCACGGAGTTGCCGCGGATCCGGTCCGAGCGGCCGGCGTTCGAGCTGCACTATCCGCACATGGTCGAGCGGCTCCGCGCCGAAGCCCACGTCGGACCGGGCAGTCACGGTGGACAGACCACCGAAGTCCTCGAACAGGCACGCCGCGCACCGATCGCCACCAGCGACCACGAACACTCCGGCGACTGACAAGCGGGCCTTCTCAGACCACTCTCAGTACCACCGAGGGATACTGGAGCGATGCCGACGCTGCCCTACTCCGGAACGAGGGCAGCCAGCACACTTCGATCGATACGGTCCGCATTGTTTTCTTATCACCACAGCTTTTCACTGCACAGTCGGATTCGAATCCTGACGATGAGTCTCGCTGCACTCGCCGTAGCGGTCAGCGCGCTCGCGATCTACGTGGTCGCGGAGCAGGCCCTGCGGGACCAATTGGGTGACCGGGTGTCGCGAAACGCCGATGCTCTGATCAGCGGTGCAACGACCGGAGTGCCCTCCACCGCGTTCGGTTTCGGTGCAGGCAATCCCGATGGGCCTGCGATCAAAGCGGCGCTCGTGACGTCCGATGGAGAATTCGTCACGTTCACCACCGACTCCACGCCGTTCACCAACTCGGCCGGTGTGTTCGACGAGCCCGAACAGAACGTCGTGAACGGAACGACCAGCGAGTCGCTTCGTGAAGTGCGCGGATACGCGTTGACCGCGAAGCGCACCACGTCCGGCGAAACCCTCATGGTTGCCGAGTCACTCCATTCGAACGAGCCTCTGCTCACCAAGCTCACACTCGCACTGGTCTCGATCGGCGCATTTCTCGTGGCGCTCGCAGGCATCGCCGGATCCGCGGTTGCCCGTACCGGGCTGAGGCCGGTGAAGAGGCTGCGCAATGCCACCGAGCGGGTGGCACGAACGGGCGAGCTCGAACCTATCGTCGTGACCGGGGACGACGAACTCGCCTCGCTGGCCAACAGTTTCAACGAGATGCTCGCGGCACTTGCGGTGTCCGGTGCGCGTCAGAACAAGCTGATCACCGATGCCGGTGAGGAGCTGATGGAACCGCTGCAGGCATTGCGGGCGAAGATCGATATGGTCATGTCGTTCGACGCCGATTCCCCGTCGCCAGTCAGCCGCGCCGAACAGGATGAAGTGCGGGCCGGCGTCATGTCGGACATGGATGTCATCATCCGACTCGTGCACGATCTCGTCGATCAGGCCCGAGACAGCTCCCCTACCGCACGCACGTGACCAGTGGCGAACGACTGGGCTACGGTGCTCACCGCACGGGAAGCCGGTGGATCTCGACACCGTGCAGGTCCCCGCGCTCGATCACCGCTGTCATGTACGTGCAGAATGGCTGTCGGCGGCGATCGGTCGGAGAACCTGGGTTGAGCAGTCGAATTCCGTTGTCGGTGAAGCTGTCCCACGGAATGTGACTGTGCCCGAACACCAGCACGTCGACGTCCGGATACTGTGCGGCCATTCGCTTCTCGCGGCCCACGGCAGCACCCGTTTCGTGAACAACGGCAATCTTCACACCGTCGAGGGTGGCATCGGCGCGTTCGGGCATACGTGCTCGGAGTTCGTCACCGTCGTTGTTGCCCCAGCATGCGATCAATCGCGTCGCGCGAGTCTGCAACTCCTCGAACAGAGCGACATCTACCCAGTCGCCTGCGTGAATCACGACGTCTGCGGCGTCGACAGCGGCCCAGACCTGTTCGGGTAGGGCCCGCGCGCGCTTCGGCACGTGCGTATCGGCGAGCAAGAGCAGGTTCACGTCTCCAGTGTGCCTGGTGAGTGTTCACTTGAAGTCCCGAGACTTCGAACGCACCCTCAGATCCATGAGCTGCAGATGATCTGCGACGACGGTTGCTGCACCCTCGGCGTTCTGCACCTTGCCACGAATGAGCAGGGCCGGAGCTGTGAGTGCCAACTTTCGGTACTTTGCCCACAGCCCCACCGAGCACACGACATTGACCATTCCCGTCTCGTCCTCCAGGTTGATGAAGGTGACGCCACCTGCTGTCGCGGGTCGTTGACGATGAGTCACTGCACCACCGACGAGTACCCGGTCGCCGTCTGGAACCTGCAGCAGACGATTCGCAGGAAGAACTCCCAACCGATCGAGTTGTTCGCGAAAGAACTGAGTCGGATACGACGTGGGTGATACCCCCGTTGCCCAGACATCGGCCGATGCCAGATCCAGATCACTCATTCCAGGTAGCACCGGCGCCCGCGTCGATGCTCCGAGTCCAGGAAGCAGATGTGGACGTTCCCCCGCTGCGGCACCGGCCGCCCACAAGGCTTCCCGACGAGTGATCCCGAAGCAACCGAGAGCTCCTGCAGTTGCCAGAGATTCGGCCTGAGCCGTGGACAGCTCGACTCTGCCGGTGAGATCCACGAACGACGAGTACGGCCCGTCGAGGATACGAGTCTCGACGATACGTTCGGCGAGATCCTGGCCGATATTCCGCACATCTGCCAGCCCCATCCGAATCTCGAACCCACCCCCGGTGAGGTCTGCATACCAGGAACTGGCATTGACATCGGGTCCATGGATCTGGACACCGTGGCGCCGCGCATCGGCAACCAAGGACTGCGGAGAGTAGAACCCCATCGGTTGAGCTCGCAGGAGCCCGGCGCAAAACGCTGCGGGATGATGCAGTTTGAACCAGGACGAGTAGAACACGAGGGACGCGAAGCTCTGCGAATGGCTTTCGGGAAAACCGAAATTCGCGAATGCCGACAACTTTTCGTAGATACGATCGGCAGCGGCGCCGATGATTCCGTGCAACTCCCGCATACCGTCGTAGAATCTGCCGCGCAACTCGTTCATCTTCTCCGGAGAACGCTTCGACCCCATGGCGCGACGCAGCTGATCCGCATCGGCAGCGCTGAAACCCGCGACATCGATCGCCATTTGCATGAGCTGCTCTTGAAAGAGCGGCACTCCGAGCGTGCGATCGAGGGCCTTCTTCAGCGACGGATGATCGAACGTGACGGGCTCGAGTCCATTGCGGCGTTTGATGTACGGATGAACCGAGCCGCCTTGGATAGGTCCCGGTCTGATCAGAGCGACCTCGACGACCAAGTCGTAGAACTCGGTCGGTTTGAGGCGCGGCAATGTTGCCATCTGCGCGCGCGACTCGACCTGGAACACGCCGATCGAATCGGCGCGCTGCAACATGTCGTAGACAGCCTTCTCCCCCAGGTCTATGTCCGCCAGATCGATCCGAACTCCGTTGTGCTCGTCCACCAGATCGATCATGTAGTGCAGAGCAGACAGCATACCGAGACCGAGCATGTCGAACTTGACCAAACCCACTGCAGCACAGTCGTCCTTGTCCCACTGCAATACGCTGCGATCCGCCATGGTCGCCCATTCGACCGGGCACACATCGGCAATAGGACGATCGCAGATCACCATTCCACCCGAGTGGATACCGAGGTGTCGCGGGAAACCCTCGATCTGCCGCGCCAGTTCGAGAACGGGTTTCGGTATGTCGCTCCCCTCCTGGTCGCCGATGTTGGACCAGCGGGTGACCTGTTTGCTCCAGGCATCCTGCTGGCCCTGCGAGAAGCCGAGCGCACGCGCCATGTCACGCACCGAGGACTTACCCCGATACGTGATCACGTTCGCGACCTGCGCTGCATGCGAACGACCGTACTTCTCGTACACGTGCTGAATCGCCTCTTCGCGCCTGTCCGATTCGATGTCGACATCGATGTCCGGAGGCCCGTCGCGCTCGGGTGCCAGGAACCGCTCGAAGAGTAGTTTGTTCGCGACGGGATCTACATTGGTGATTCCGATGGCGTAGCACACCGCCGAGTTCGCAGCCGATCCTCTTCCCTGACACAGGATGTCACTACTCTTGCAGAACGCGACTATGTCATGGACGACCAGGAAGTACCCAGGAAAGTTCAACCGCTCGATGATGTCGAGCTCGTAGTCGATCTGTGCATAGGCCGACGGATGTTCGGTCGGTGTGCCGTATCTGCGTGAGGCGCCGTCGAGTGTGAGCTTACGGAGATAACTGATCTCGGTATGACCGGCAGGTACATCGAACGGCGGAAGCTGCGGGGCGATCAACCGAAGATCGAACGCGCACTGACGTCCGAGTTCTGCCGCAGCACGTACGACGCCGGGGTAGTGCCGAAACAAGCCGGCCATCTCGTCGCCAGAACGCAGATGCGTCCCACCGGTGGGGGGCAACCACCCGGAGGCATCATCCAGGCTGCTGCGTGCACGCACCGCCGCCATGGCCATCGCCAATCGTCGACTGTCCGGCGTCGCGTAGTGCGCCGCGGTAGTGGCGACAACGGGAAGAGAGCACCGCACTGCTGCCTCGAACAGCGCGTCGTTGCGCTCGTCGTCCTCCGGCACACCATGACGAGTGAGTTCGACGGTGACTCGGTCTGCGCCGAACCTGTCGACCAGATCTCGCAACGCAGCATCCACAGCGTCAGGTCCACCGACCTGCAAGGCGCGTCGAACATGGCCTTTTCGACAGCCGGTGAGAATCTGCCAATGCCCACCCGATGCTGCCGAGAGAGCATCGAAGTCGTACTGCGGCTTGCCTTTGACCCCACCTGCCAGGTGTGCAGTCGCGATTTCGCGTGACAGTCTGCGGTATCCCTCCTGCCCGCGCGCAAGAACCAACAGATGCATCCCGTCCGGATCCAATTCGCCCGCTCTGGACTTCGCCGTCCCCAACGACAATTCGGCACCGAAGACAGTGCCGATACCGAGAGCCTTGGCCGCCTCTGCGAATCGCACGACACCGTAGAAGCCGTCGTGATCGGTGATCGCTATCGATTCGAGCCCGAGCCGCACCGCCTCCTCGACCATCGCCTCGGGTTGGCTGGCACCGTCGAGAAAGCTGAAGGCCGAGTGTGCGTGCAGTTCCGCGTACGGCGTGGCTACAGCCGCCGACCTCGTCACGTTCCCTTCGTACACCTCGCGTTTACGCGACCACGCCGGACTGTCCCCTCCGTCACCGACGATGTCGGGTGTGGAGTGCTTCGGACGCCCCGACAGGACACGTTCCATCTCCGACCAGGTCGGCGGACCGTCGTTCCAACCCATCGTCGAACCCCTTCGCTGCCGGTTGCGGGATACACACGAGGGCGCTGGTGCTGTGCGCGAACGTATGCTCGAGCGAATGACGGGGAAGGCATCATTCGAACGTGTGTTCCCATTAGAACTCACAGCACCGACAGAAATCAATCGACGCCGGAGCCGATAGGCTCGCCCAGGATCGCAGTGCCAATCAAGAGAGCCGGAGAAGAACGTGACACGTTGGGCTTCGTTCGTCGTTTCCCGCAAACGATGGGTACTCGCCATCGCCGTCGTGGTCGTTGCGCTCGGCGGTATATGGGGCCTCGGGGTGTTCGACAGGCTCAGCGACGGCGGCTACATCGATCCCGGCAGCGAGGCAGCCGAGGTATCGACACTTGTCGCGGACCTCGGACAGCAGACTTCGGACATCGTGGCCATTTACACAGCGCCCGAAGGCAAGACGATCGACGACATCGGCCCCGACGTCACCGCGGTACTCGACGAATTCCAGCGCAACTACACCATCGAGAACGTGACGTCGTACTGGACCGCCAACGCTGCTGCACAGCAGTACCTCGTCTCCGAAGACGGCACCAAGGCGCTCGCGACGGTCACTCTCGGCGACGACTCCGGGGTCACCTTCGCCACGTTCGACCAGCTTCTACCGCAGCTGGAAGTCCCGAACGTCACCTCGCAGTTCGCCGGCGGATCGGTCGTAGGCATCTCGTTCAGCACTACTCTCGAAAACGACCTGGTGCGTTCCGAAGCGATCGCCATTCCGATCGTTCTCGTGCTGTTGATCATCATCTTCGGTGGCGTTGCCGCTGCAGCGGTACCGGTGTTCGTCGGAATCCTCAGCATCCTCAGCGCGCTCGCCATCCTTCGAGTTCTGACGTCGTTCACGGAAGTGAATTCGTTCTCCCTCAACGTCGCTTCGCTCCTCGGACTCGGTCTGGCGATCGACTACGGCCTGTTCATCGTCAGCCGATTTCGTGAGGAAATGCGCGGAGGGGCCGAACCGGCAGATGCAGCGATCCGCACGGTCCTCACTGCAGGACGAACAATCATCTTCTCGGGACTGCTGCTGATCTGCGCATTTGCAGGCATGCTCGTGTTCCCACAACCGGTCGTCAAATCGCTCGGATTCGGTGCAATGGCAGCGGTCTTCGGGGCAGCGGTCCTGTCACTGACGGCCGTTCCAGCACTCCTCGCGATCCTCGGCCATCGCATCAACTCGCTCACCTGGAGCAAGACTGCGTCCGACCGCGGCGACGCCCGTGCACAGAAGTTCTGGGGAGGCGTCGTCACCAGGGTCATGCGCACACCGGGAGTCGTTGCCGCCGTCATCATCGCGGCACTGCTCGTTCTCTCAGCGCCGATCCTCACGGTGACTCTGGGTCAGGTCGACTACACCGCACTCCCCAAGGACGATCCGGCTCGCGTTGCAGTCGAGACGTTGAACACCGAATTTCCCTCCACCGGCGAAGGGGCCACCGTAGTACTACGCGGCCTCGACGGCCAGAAACCGCAGGGCTCTCCCATCGCCGACGTCACCCGCCAGGCCGAAGAGGTCGACGGCATCGCCCGCGTCGAATTCTCCGGATCGGCAGACGATTTCGTGGTCCTCGAGGCAACCTACGGCGAGCCGGGTGAAGGAGAAACCGAAGAGCAGTCGACCAGCGCAGCCGTCGCGGAACTACGCCAGATGACGCCTCCGGACGGCACCGAGATTCTCGTCGGTGGAAGCCGCGCGCTCGTCGACGACGGAAACGCCGCAATCGCGAAGTGGCTGCCCGCGATGATCGCGATCATGGTGATCTCGACATTGATCCTGCTGTTTCTGGCATTCGGCTCGATCGTGCTTCCGATCAAGGCCGTACTCATGGCCGGGCTGAGCCTCGGCGCCACCTTCGGCGTCCTGACCTGGATATTCCAGGAAGGGCACGGTGCCGAACTACTCGGAATCACACCCGCACCACTCGAAGCGACGTTCGTCGTCCTCATCCTCGCGGTCGTCTTCGGGCTGTCCACCGACTACGAAGTCTTCCTGATGTCACGGATGGTCGAAGCACGAACCTCAGGAGCGACGACCGAGGAAGCGGTGATCATCGGAGCCCAACGCACTGGACGCATCGTGACGGCTGCGGCCCTGATTCTCATCATCGTCACCGGCGCGTTCACCATCTCCGACCTGTCGATCATGAGATTTCTCGGTGTCGGCATGATCCTCGCACTGATCATCGATGCCACCATCATCAGAATGCTGCTGGTCCCATCGCTGGTGAAACTCATGGGCGAGGCGAACTGGTGGGCTCCCGCCTGGATGAAGAAGGTGCACGCGAAGGTCGGGATCGGGCACTAGCGGAGGCCGCGGGGGTGGCCGAACGCGGCCTCGCGGTGACCGAATGTCTCTTTCGGTCACCTTCGGGGCCGAACGCGCACCTTCCAGCGAACGCGCACGTTGTATGCGGCTGCACACTGCGCACCGGCTGAAAAGTGCGCGTTCAGGCTCGACCACACCGCAAATCGAGCGAATGTCTCTTTCGGTCACCTCACGAGGCCTGGCCTCACAACTTACTTAGGAGTAAGTTGGCGGATATGGCGAACTACATCGTTACCGGCGGTACGGGCTTCCTCGGACAGAACGTGATCCCACTTCTGCTGGAGCGCGACCCGGACGCAGAGGTACACGTGCTGGTTCGGCAACAGTCGGTCGCCAAGCTCGAACAGCAGGCCGCAGCACTCACCGGCAAGGATCGGATCCACCCGCTCGTCGGAGATCTCACCGAACCCGAGCTCGGGCTGAGGGAAGCGCCGCCCACTGTCGATCACATCGTCCACCTCGGCGCCATCTACGACATGACCGCCGGCGACGAACAAGCGTCGACCAACGTCGACGGCACCCGAGCCGTCGTCGAGCTCGCGGTTCGCACCGGCGCGAGGCTTCACCACATCTCCTCGATCGCCGTCGCCGGGGACTACTCCGGAACGTTCACCGAGAACGATTTCGACAATGGGCAAGGCTTCCCGACGGCGTATCACCGGACCAAGTTCGAGTCCGAGGAGATCGTTCGGGAGTCGGCAACCGATTGGCGGGTCTACCGGCCGTCAGCCGTATTGGGTCACTCGGAAACCGGGGCGATCGACAAGATCGACGGCCCGTACTTCTTCTTCCCGTTCTTCGCCGAACTGGCCAAACTCCCATCGACGCTTCCCATTACAGTTCCTGACATCGGATCCACCAATTTGGTTCCAGTCGACTACGTCGCAGCGGCCATCGTCGAGTTGATCCACCGGAACCCGCTCGGACAGCGTGTTTTCCATCTGGTCAATCCTGATCCGCAACCGATGCACGAGGTCTACAGCGCGTTCAGTGCTGCGGCGGGGTCGAAAGCAAAGGTCATCGGAATTCCCGGTGCGATCGCCGCACCGGTTGTTTCCCCGCGTCGGGGGGCTCTCCGCAACGGTCGCAACGCGCTGCTGTCGCGGTTCGGGGTTCCGCCGGTCATGCTCGATCATCTGACTCTGCCGACTACTTTCGACTCGACTACAACGCAGAATGCGTTGAGCGGCAGCGGAATTACTCCGCCCCCACTCGCAGCGTACGCGGACACCCTCTGGAAGCATTGGCAGAAGCATCTCGACCCGAACCGAGCACGCCGTAGTGATCCTCGCGGGCCTCTGGTCGGGCGCCACATCGTCATCACTGGCGGGTCGTCGGGTATCGGCAAGGCCAGCGCCGAGTCCGCGGCCCGCAAGGGCGCCACTGTCATCCTGCTCGCACGCGGCGCTGAACAGCTCGAGACCGTCGTGGAGGAGATTCGCGCCGACGGCGGTGATGCATACGGTTATCCGTGCGATGTGACCGACACCGAATCGGTCGACCAGACGGTGAAAACCATTGTGAGCGAACATGGTCACGTGGACATGCTCGTCAACAACGCCGGCAGGTCGATACGCCGATCCTTGTACAGGTCCACCGATCGCCTGCACGATTACGAACGCACCATGGCAGTCAACTACTTCGGTGCCGTGCGGTTGGTTCTCGCGCTGCTTCCACACATGCGCGCGCGCCGATTCGGACACATCGTCAACGTCAGCAGCGCTGCGGTCCAGGGACATACACCGCGATTTTCCGCATATGTAGCCAGCAAGGCTGCACTCGACGCGTTTGCCGACGTGGCGGCAGCGGAAACACTTTCCGACGGAATCACCTTCACCACCATCCACATGCCGCTCGTCGCGACGCCGATGATCACACCGTCCGGCGACAAGAATGTCGGCCCGGTCGTGTCAGCAGAAAAGGCTGGAGCGATGGTCGTGCGTGCGCTGATCGACAGGCCGAAGAGAATCGATACACCGCTCGGCACATTGGGTCAGTTCAGCAGCATCTTCACGCCCAAGGGCAAGGATCGCACGATGCACCAGTTCTATCGTAAGTTCCCGGATTCCGCGGCAGCCAAGGGCGAGCAATCCACCACGCAGGTCGAGACCGAACTCATGCCGACCAGAAAGTACGACTCCTCGGCACCATCTGCACGGGCAGCCAAGCTGGCGCGCCGACTGGGCCGGTTGGTTCCCGGCGCCAACTGGTGATGGTGCGAAACATCGCGCGTGCCCAAATTCGGCCGAACCCGATTCCGAGGTAGCCGAACGTGCCGACCGCCAGTATCCATTTGGTGATGCTGACTGCTGTTGTTGCGCGCACCACGAGGTCGGTGATGTGCTCGGGGTGATCGAGAAGGTGTAGGCCGACGACGTTCTCCACGTAATCTCCTGCCGCAGAAGCGATCGGGGCGACGTCGAGCGCACGAGTCACCGAGGGCGACAGATCGGTCGACTTCCCCAACCGGGACGTCCCGGCTCGTAGCGCAGCAGCATAGATGGCCGGATGGACGAAGTCCGGGTAGTAGTGACTGCGAAACCGAGCCGTGTCGGCCTCGTCCATACTGCCGATGATCTGTCGATAGCGGTCGGCCGACCATGCCGTCTGCACTTCGAGAACACGAGGTGCAGCCGGGCCGAGCAGACGGACGATAGTGGCCTGCGAGACAACGAAAGCCGCCGACCAGGCAATCAGCGGAATGTCCCGAGTAGTCAGTCCCATACGTCGATAGTAGGGCGTCGACGGGTTCAGCTGTCGCGCATCAGGAACGGCAGCACCACGGCTTCGAAGTCCGAATACTTGTCACGATGAATGCTGTGACCGGTTTCGAACGATACAACCGAGCATTCGTCGATCGCCGCGACCATCGAATCGAGTCGCCCCGGATCCACCATCCCACCGGGCCCGCCACGGAGGACGAGAGTCGATGCTCGAATCTCCGAAAGCCTGCCCCACCACACCGCATTCGGCCGTCGGAACTGGGCTATCGCGGGTGACGTCATGGAACGGTCGTAGGCGAAGACAGCGCGTGGGTGTCTGATGATGCTTGTAGCCGCATGCCAGAGTTCGCCGGGACTCGGCAACCGCCTGGCGAATGTCGGTGTCTCGTCACCATCCTTGATGGGTATCGGCATCTCTTCGATCACGAGCGAGCGGACTATCGACGGCCTGTCCTGCGCAACCACTGTCACTGCGTAGCCGCCGAGCGAGTGCCCGACGAGATCCACCGCCGTCAGCTTCAGGTGGTCGAGCACCGCCGCCACGTCTCGTCCGAAAGCGTCGAACGAGTAGTCGCTCGTGTGTGCGCTTCGGCCATGACCTCGAAGGTCGATGGCAACGACACGACGACCAGCCGCCGTCAATGCGGACGCAAACCGATCCCACGTCCCACTGTCACCACCCATGCCGTGCACCAGGACGACCGGGCAGGAATCGCGCCGGCTGTCGACGCCGCCGGTGTCCCGGAATGCAATACGGACGCCGTCGACGTCGAGTTCGGCCACTTCCACGCTCATGGGTCCAGGTTAGAGCGACGCCTGTGGATCGACCTGCGCCCGGGGTCACTCGTAGATACCTTCGACCCGCCAACCGTCTTCGTCGTAGATCAACAGCAGTGCGCGGCTTTCCTCGAACAACACCTGCACACGTGCACCCTGTGTGCCTATCGTCGGGTCCCACCAGCGCTCGTCGAGCGGCCATGGCCCTGCCCAACCGCTGAGCATCCAGTTCTTGCTGCCCCAGCGAAGGACTGCGGGTCGGCTGTCGAAGCCGCCGCGCTCATCGATTCGTACTCCGTTGCCGCTACTGTTTTCCAGCATCACCCGAGGAGATGTGTCGAGCACCGCGGCAGGTGCCGGTTGCGGCAGCCTTCCCGGCCACGGAGCCGACGGGTCGGACAGCGGGACCAACTCGTCACCCAGGCTGCGCAGAGTCACACGTTCGACCGGCCCCCTGCCTCCACTCAGCACACCGATCTTCACCGCATCACCACCGAGAAGACCCTGTACCCGTACCAGCGCACGCCGTGCCCGTTCCTCTTCGTCGCCGACGCTTCCCCACAGACCCAGCTGAAGCTCCCCCGCAGCGACAACTTCCACCGGCTCCAATCGAAGCGTCGTGATGCCTGCTGTCGGCCGTCTCTCGCTGCGACCGGTCAACCATCCGTCGAGCTGCCACCGCACTCGATCGGCAGTCCCTTCCGGAGTCAGAGGTTCTGCGCACCGCCATATGCGTGAGAGATTCTCCCCGTTTCCAGTCGACGCATGGACGAGGAGACGAGTGCAGGCCACCGCCGCCGCTGCAAGCTTGGTATGCAGTCTTTCCGCCATGCCTCGTCCAGCGAACGCCGCGGCGTCGACACGATCGATCGGCGGGTCACATGCGTACTCGACGTTCAGATCCGGTGGCAGATGCCGCGCCGACGGCGGTCGTTCGGCCTCACCTCTCGCACTCCGATGGGCCAGCACAGCGTCCGTTCCGAATCTGGATGCCACATCACCTGGAGTGAGTGCAGCGAAATCGCCGATGGTGCGCAGACCCAGACGTCGGAGCAGATCGATCAGGTTCTCGCGATCCGCCGCGGCAAGGCTCGGTTCGGCTGCAAGTTCCGAGACAGGTAGTGGCGCGAGATAGTGCGCGCCTCTTCCTCTCGGAACGATCGCCGCATGCCTGGCTGCGATGACTGCCGTCGACAACTCGTCGGCGATTCCTATCTGGCATTCGACTCCTGCGCTCGCGGCCTGATCTATCAAGCGCTCCGCGGCTTTGTGCTCGGATCCGAAATATCTGCTCACCCCTCGGGCACCGAGAATCAGCAAGCCCGGCCGCAGCACCTCGACTCCCGGTGCAATCGCGTCGACAGCTGCGGCAACCGGTTCGAACAATCGCCCGTCTCGATCCGAATCTGCCGTTGCCACATGAACTTCGGGGCAGCGCGCTTGAGCCTCACGTTTACGTAGTCCGCGTCGCACACCCTCTGCACGCGCCGGGGCGGAACAGGCGATCACACGATTGGCCGATACGACCGCCACCGGACTCGTCGCCGGAAGATCTGCAACGGCGGCTGCCGCTACGGCCGGCCAGTCCGGGCACCAGAGTGCAACGACCCGGCTCATGCGAGTACCGCAATCCTGTCGGTAGGACGAATGCCTGCAGAGACACCGAGCGGAACCTCGAACCATTCGATACGACCGTGCTCGGATCGAAGATCGAAACACGTACGTCTGGGACGCATCGACTTACCCTGCGCGCACACTTCCAGTCGCAGAGTTCGCAGCCTGCCCCGACCGGCCTGTTCTCCGGTTCCCACCCCACCGACACTGCGCACAGCGGCGTCGAGTCGCAGGTCGACGCCGTCCCAGTGTCCATCCGCGACCAGCAACGACGCACCTTTGCTTCGAGCGCGCGCAATTACGGCTCGCGCCCGTGACGGAGGCACGGAACGGCCGCCGAGACCCAACACGACGAGATCCAAGCCGTCGAGAAGGATGGCCGCCACCTCTACCGGATCCTCACCTGGATCGGGTACGACAGCCAGCCGATTCAAGTCGGCGCCCATCTCGGCTGCAGCCAGCAACCCGAACCGCGGTTGCCCGACTACCGCCACATAGCCGCCGGACGCCGTGACCGATGCGACCAAACCGAGCATCAGTGACCCGGCACCCGAGATCGCAGTCACCGACCCTCTGGCAAGACCTCGGTGCGGGAGCAGAGCCGCGAGTGCGTCGGGAACGGCCAACACGGCCTTGGCAGGTGACTGATCTTGCCTCTCCTCGTCTTTTTCCCTTTCGGCCGACGGTGCCGGATAGGACGGCGTCGGATATGACAGGGAACGTGCCTCACCCCGCGGGGGAACCCCCGCCATACGTCGCCGAAGATAAGCGACCCTTTCCGGTAGTGACATATCGTCGAGAGAGACGTTCGGATCATGTGGAGCGTCGGCAGGAACAGACATGCTTTTCCTCCCCGGTGAATCGACGAAATCAGGTACACGAGCCCGCTCGCAAGACGACCGGGAAGTTTCGTCTTCGAACAGACTTTCGAACATGCTCCAGTAAAGCCGCTCCGCCGACCATCGTCAAGATGGCCTCGAAGCCCCAGGTGGAGACCTCGGAGTCACCGCCGGGCCACCGTCGTGGGCAGTAACGCTCGCTGTCCACTAACCTGTGGTCGTGACCGAGCAGCAACGCACCGCACGGGTCGTCGGACCCGACTACCTACTCGCCGGCAGGTACCGTCTCGCCTACAAGCTCGGGGGCGGCGGAATGGGCGCGGTCTGGCTTGCGCAGGACACACTCATGGGCCGCAAAGTGGCCGTCAAACAGGTCACGTCGACGGCTAATCTGAGCGACAAGGCCGCTCGCGAGGTTCGCAATCGGGCCATGCGCGAGGGACGGATAGCCGCCAGGTTGTCGAGTCCGCACGCCATCGCCATGCATGACGTCGCCATCGAGGGCGGCGAACCGTGGCTCGTCATGGAGTACATGCCCTCGCGCTCTCTTGCGCAAGCGCTCAACACCACCGATTCACTACCACCCTACGAAGTAGCTCAGGTCGGTGCGCAGGTCGCCGACGCACTCACCGAAGCGCACGCGGCCGGAATAGTGCACCGCGACATCAAGCCCGGCAACATCCTCATCGCCGACCGCGGACGCACTCTCGGCATCGTCAAGATAAGCGACTTCGGTATCTCTCGCGCGAAAGGTGATGTCGAGGAATCGGATTCCTCGGTCATCACAGGGACACCGGCGTACTTCGCACCCGAGGTGGCACGCGGCCAGGATCCTACCGAAGCGAGCGACGTGTTCTCGCTCGGCGCGACGCTGTACACCGCGATCGAGGGAAGGCCTCCGTTCGACATCGACCAGGACTCCATCGCCCTGCTACACCGGGTGGCGCGTGGCCAGATCATCACCCCCACCAGATCCGGCGATCTCACCTCGGCGTTGCTGCACATGCTGGAGCCTGATCCGGCCCGCCGACCGACGATGTCGCAGGCTCGCGACGAGATCATCAGAGGGGCAATCAGCCCCCGCGGAACCATTGCTCAGCTCCGTGGCGTACCACTCACCGCGTCCGACGGCGGCGTGCCCACCTGGGCTCACCGGTCGACCCCGGTAGCCGAAACACGCAGACCCTCACGCGAATTCGGCAACACTATCGCTGGACTTCCAGCCGTCCGCTCGAGTGGACTGGGCGAGGATCACACCCCCAAGGCCTACTCTCCCCCACCATTCGACGCGCCGAAGAAGAAGAACCCACTCGACACCGTGCTGGATCGAATCGACGACGTCGTGGGCGACAAGGTCGACGTCCCGCCCGCCGTCGTACTCGCCGGACTCGTCGCAGTGGTGGTTCTGGTGCTCATCCTGATAGTCGCACTTCTGTAGGCGCTCAACGCGATCGAGAAAGAACGACACTCAATCGATACGCCGATTGTGCGCCCATCGGGTCAGCGCATTCCGGTTCGATTGCTGAGTCTTCCTGAGTACGTTCGACGCGTGGGTTTCGACGGTCTTGACCGAGATGAACAGATCCTCGGCGATCTCACGATAGGTGTACCCACGTGCCAACAGCCGCAGGACCTCGAGCTCACGAGGCGTCAGCGAATCGAGCTCGGGGTCGAGCGGGGGTTCCGGCGCTGCCGACTTCCCGGTGAACGAATCCAGTACGAACCCTGCCAGACGCGGCGAGAACACCGCGTCTCCCCCGGCGACGCGTCGAACACCGTCGGCCAGTTCGGATCCGGAGATGGTCTTGGTGACATACCCACGCGCGCCTGCGCGGATGACGGCGATGACGTCCTCGGCGGCGTCGGACACCGACAGGGCGAGGCATACCGGACCGGCCCCGATCCGACCGAGCACCGCGACGCCGCCTCCGTCGGGCATGTGCACGTCGAGCAGCACGACATCGGGTTTCGTCGCCGCAATTCCGGCTACCGCATCGGCGACACCCCCTGCTTCCCCCACCACTTCGATGTCGCTCTCACGGCCGAGTTCGGCTCGTACACCGGAACGGAACACTGCATGATCGTCGACGAGAAAGACACGGAAGGTGTCGGTCACCTTGGCTGCTCCTGCGGTATCGGTTGCTCGGTGGTCTTCACACGTGCTGCATGAGTATCTTCTACGACAGTGCGGGGCATCAAGATTCGAACCTCCGTCCCTTTGCCTACCTGCGAGCGTACCGACACCTCCCCTCCGCGGCGTTCGATTCTTCCCCGAATCGATCGGGTAAGGCCTTGCCTGTCGAGCGGAACCAGGTTCTCGTCGAAGCCGGTTCCTCTGTCTCGGACGAAGACCGTCACCTTGTCCGGTTCGGTCTCGGCGAACAAATCGATGTTGGTCTCACCAGAGTGTTTCGCTGCGTTGACGAGCGCTTCACGGGTCGCGCCGAGCAGAGCGGTGAAATGCTCACGCTGCAGCCCCGAACTGGAGCCGTCCGCCGACAGCTGTACGTCACCGACCGTAATAGGCCTGACCGTGACTCCGTGCTGATCCTCGACCTCGCCCGCGATGGTCTTGAGCGCTTCGGCAAGTGAGGAGTGGTCGGGATCTCCACCTTCGAACAACCACTTACGGAGTTCGCGTTCCTGGCCGCGTGCCAGCCGCATCACTTCCTGTGGTTGATCGGATTGCTTCTGTATCAACGCCAGCGTCTGCAACACCGAATCGTGGAGATGCGAGGCGATCTCCTCTCGCTCTTCGTTGCGAATTCGAGCCGAGCGCTCGGAATTCAGGGTGCGCCACATCCGCAACCACAACGGAACCGTCAGCAGAGCAGCACCGATAAGGGTGACGATGACGGCCAACAACGACGAACGGACCGAGGCGATATCGACGCGCGCCAGCACCACGACGCCGAGGCCGAGCACAATGAGAGTCGCGCCGCCGACGACTCGAGCCCAACTCAACACAGTCGGTTTCTTCGGCATCCCGAGGATCGAACGCGGACCGTCGGAATCGAACTCCCGCCACACCAACGCCGCACCGACCACGACGACGACGATCGGCACCAGCGCCGACGCTGCCGTCCCGTCCAGCAGCCAGGCCAGACCTGTCGCAAGGCCCAGTCCGAGCGCTGCCAGCCCGAGGGCCCGTTGCCGCTCGGCAGCACTCGGCCTCTCCACGTCTGAACCCGTGGGCGAGAACATCCACAACAACCCGTAGGCGAAGATGCCGGCGCCTGCCATGACCGCAAGCAACACGAACGCGACCCGCACCTTGAACACGTCGACGCCGAGATGATCGGACAGCCCCCCGGCTACACCGCCCACGATGCGTCCGCCGCCGCGCCGGTGGAACACGACCGGTTCGGGGCCCGTGGACGAGGGCAGTGGATCGACAGGGTGCACGTCTCCGATCCTGGCACGAATCGGACTCCTCGTGCATCAGGGTCTCCCCTGATCTTCTCGGCTCGGACCTGCACCCGGGAATTCGTCCCGACTCGGGAGCAAGATCAGGGCGATCCCTGATGTTTTCGCGAGCGCCGAGCGCCACGATGGTATCCATGAGCAACGCAACCGTCTCCGAACAACTACAGCAGATGTGGCGCACTCGCCCGTATCGGTTGCCTCAGCGAGGCCACGTCGCGGGAGTCGCAGCCGGCATCGGATACCGCTACGGTGTCGATCCGGTCCTTATCCGAGTCGCCTTGGTCGTCGGAACCATCTTCGGTGGCGCCGGCATAGTCCTCTACCTTGCGGCGTGGCTGTTGTTCAGCAAGGCCGGTGACTCAGCATCGCCCGCAGAGTCCTTGATGGGAAGGGGCCACAGCTCCGAGTCCAACACCAAGGTGATCGTTCTGGTGGTGGCGCTGGTCATTGCCGTGTCGACGATAGGCCCGGTGGGGGTCGGCCTCGGCGGATCGGGAGTGATCAGCATGCTGGCCCTGCTGGCCGGCGTGTGGCTGCTGCATCAGCGACGACCCGAACCTCCCGAGTTCCTCCCCGGTGGTGCACAGGTGTACGCCCAGCAGGGATTTCCCATCTCGTTCAACACCCCGTACACCCCGAATCCGTGGGCCGGAGCGAACTACCGACCACCGAACTACCCGGCAGGGAACGCGAACTACAGCCCGCCCATGTACACCCCGTACACGACGTTGCCCAAGAGTTACGTTCCGACGCCGCCGAAGGCGCCCGACGAGCAGGCCGAGCCGACCACGGTGGATCTGAGCAAATCGAACGCGGAATCGACACGTCCCGCTGAACCGACACCGCCGTCGTGGGACCCGCTCGGCGTCGCGCCCTTTGCCTGGGATCTCCCCGAGCCGACCGCGGTACACGAACCCGACGTGGCCGAGAAGAAGAAGCGATCGCGGTGGACATCCAGCTTCATCGGACTTGCCCTCCTCGCTACCGCCATCACCGGCGGAGTCGCTGCCGCGACGGGGTCGGAATGGTTGACGCCGGCACGCATCGCCGCGGTCGGACTCACCGTCGTCGCCATCGGGCTGCTGCTCGGCGCGTTCATGCGCAAGGGATACGGCCTGCTGGTCGTGACCGGACCGCTGCTCGCCTTCGTCGTCCTCGCATCCATCGTCGGGCCGATCTCGTTCAACGGCGAATACGCAGGCCAGCAGGTCCACGCGCCGACCACCGTCGCCGAACTGCAATCGAGCTACACCGTACAAATGGGTGACCTACAACTCGACCTTCGGGGACTGGACCTGACCGAAGACACAACGATCGCCGTGTCTGTCGCCGCAGGCAACGCCACCATCCTGGTACCCGAATCGATGAACATCGTCACCGACTGCGAGGCGGTCGCCGCCGAAGCGTCGTGCGGACCCAGCGGTATTGTCCAACAAGGAAATTCGTCCGAAGATTCACCGATCCTGACGATCGATGGATCTGCCCGGGCCGGAAACCTGGAGGTTGTTCGTGGCTGAAACGTGGCAGTACGGAGACAGTGACGAGGACACACCCGAGCAGAACAGGGCACGGACCCGCCCATCGGCGCTGCTGTTCCTCGTCGGGTTGGCAGCACTGATCGTCAGCGTCAGCGCCCTGATAGGGCCGTCCGCGCTCGAGGCTCTCGGCGACGTCCAGTTCCGCTGGGTGTTCGTCGTCGTAGCCATCGTCGTCGGACTGGCCCTACTGATTGCCCCTAACCGAAAGGGCAAGTAGAGCTCTCGCTCACTCCCACTCGATGGTGCCCGGCGGCTTGCTCGTCACGTCGAGAACGACTCGGTTGACCTCCGACACCTCGTTGGTCACCCGAGTCGATATGGTTTCCAGCACGTCGTACGGCAACCGCGTCCAGTCCGCGGTCATCGCATCCTCGCTCGATACCGGCCGGAGCACGATGGGGTGGCCGTAGGTACGACCGTCGCCCTGCACACCGACACTGCGGACGTCGGCAAGCAGGACCACCGGGCACTGCCAGATCTGCTGGTCCAGTCCGGCTGCGGTGAGCTCCTCACGCACGATCGAATCTGCCTGACGCAATGTCGCGAGACGGTCGCGCGTGATCTCGCCGACGATGCGAATCGCGAGACCGGGACCGGGGAACGGTTGCCGGCCGACGATGTCCTCGGGCAGACCGAGTTCACGTCCGACCGCGCGAACCTCGTCCTTGAACAGAGTCCGCAGTGGTTCGACGAGCTTGAACTGCAAGTCGTCCGGCAGCCCGCCGACGTTGTGGTGGCTCTTGATGTTTGCGGTGCCGGAGCCGCCGCCGGATTCGACCACATCCGGGTAGAGCGTTCCCTGCACCAGAAATTCGACATCGGCGCCGTGGGTAGCGTTCTCCCCCAGCACTTCTGCGACCGCCCCTTCGAAGCTCCGAATGAACTCGCGACCGATGATCTTGCGTTTCTCCTCGGGATCCGACACTCCGTCGAGAGCACCGAGGAACGTATCGACGGCGTCGACGGTGACCAGCTTGGCTCCCGTCGCAGCGACGAAATCCTGCTGGACCTGCTCGCGTTCGCCTTCACGGAGGAGTCCGTGATCGACGAACACACATGTCAGGCGATCACCGATCGCACGCTGCACGAGAGCCGCCGCGACCGCGGAATCCACCCCACCCGACAGTCCGCAGATCGCCTGCCCGGTCGGGCCGACCTGCTCTTGGATCTTCTCGACCAGAGCGTCCGCAATGTTCGCGGCAGTCCACTCCGCCTTGATGCCTGCGGTCTCGTGCAGGAACCGGCTCAACACCTGCTGCCCGTGCGGGGAGTGCATCACCTCGGGGTGGTACTGCACACCGGCGAGTCGACGCTCCGCGTTCTCGAACGCCGCGACCGGCGCACCCGCGCTCGTCGCAGTAACGGTGAATCCCTCCGGGGCGTCGGTGACTGCGTCCCCGTGACTCATCCAAACCGGCTGCGTCGCAGGCAGACCGTCGTGCAAGACGCCGCCGTCCACCGACAGCTGAGTGCGGCCGTATTCCCGCGTGCCGGTGTGCGCGACCGTTCCACCGAGCGCCTGCGCCATCGCCTGGAACCCGTAGCAGATACCGAACACCGGGATGTCGAGGTCGAACACCTTCGCGTCGAGCTCGGGGGCACCCTCGGCGTACACGCTCGACGGCCCGCCGGACAGCACCAGTGCGATCGGGTTCTTCGCGGCAATCTCCTCGACCGTCGCGGTATGCGAGATCACTTCGGAGTACACGTTGGCTTCACGCACACGACGCGCAATCAACTGTGCGTACTGAGCGCCGAAATCTACGACGAGAACTGGCCGGGGCATGGCGGGGTCGGGCTGAAGCGATTCGGTCACCGGGTCAGTCTAGTAGGGCCGAATGCCTGCTGAAGACGCAGCACACATCGATCACGCAGCACCGGTGGTCGCGGGCTTGGCGCTGCGGATCTCGACGATCGGCAGTCGCAGCGCAGCAGGCGCAGAGACCGGCACGACAGGATTGTTCGGTGCGATCGGATCGATCCGCTCGTACGTCGAACCTTGCTGCGGACGCAGGTCCTGCTCACCCTTGTTCGGCCACAGTGCGGCCGAACGCTCGGCCTGCGCACTGATGGTCAGCGACGGATTGACGCCGAGGTTGGCCGACACCGCGGAGCCGTCGACGACGAACATCGTCGGGTAGCCGTAGACGCGGTGATACGGATCGATGACGCCGTGCTCTGCGTCGGATGCAATGGCACATCCTCCCAGGAAGTGCGCAGTGAGCGGAATGTTGAACAGCTCGCCCCACGTACCGCCCGCGACGCCGCCGATTTTCTTCGCGATGCGACGGGTTGCGTCGTTGCCCTCGGGAATCCACGTCGGGTTCGGTTCACCGTGGCCTTGCTTGCTCGAGACCTTGCGACCGAACAGCCCGCGCTTGGTGAAGGTGGTGATCGAATTGTCGAGGTTCTGCATGACGAGAGCGATGATCGTGCGTTCGCTCCAGTTCTTCGTGTTGACCACGCGCACGAAATCGAGTGGATGGGAGACGAGGGCGATAAGGAATTTGAGCCAGCGCGGAATCCGCCCGCCGCCGTCGGTCATGAGCGTCTGCAGCAGACCCATCGCGTTGGAACCCTTGCCGTAGCGGACCGGTTCGATGTGAGTGGTAGGCGACGGGTGGAACGACGAAGTGATCGCAACGCCTCGGGTCAGATCCATCTCGGGATCGACCTTCAGTTTCGCGGCGCCGACGATCGACTCGGAGTTGGTGCGGGTCAGCTCGCCGAGCGTGTCGGACAACCGCGGCAGTGCACCCTCGTCCTTCATCTTGTGCAGCAGGTTCTGCGTGCCCCAGGTGCCAGCGGCCAGCACGACATGGGCCGCTGTGTAGGTCTTCGGATGCTTGCGCACCCACGCACCGGTCCGCTCGGTCGCGACGTCCCATGTGCCGTCCGGCAGTGCGCGAAGACCACTCACCGTGGTCATCGGGATGATGTCCGCGCCTGCCCGTTCGGCGAGCGCGAGATAGTTCTTGAGAAGCGTGTTCTTGGCGCCGTGTCGGCAGCCGGTCATGCACTCGCCGCATTCGATGCAACCGGTTCGCTCCGGTCCGACACCGCCGAAGTACGGGTCGTCGACCTTCTTGCCCGGCTCGTCGCCGAAGAACACGCCGACGGGCGTCTGAATGAACGTGTCGCCGACGCCCATGTCCTCGGCGACGGACTTCATGACGACATCGGACGGCGTCATGTGTGGATTTCGCACCACACCGAGCATGCGGGTCGCCTGGTCGTAGAACGGTGTGAGCTCGCTGCTCCAGTCGGTGATGTGGGCCCACTGCTTGTCCTTGAAGAACGGCTCGGGCGGCTGGTAAAGGGTGTTCGCGTAGTTCAGCGAGCCACCGCCGACGCCCGCACCAGCGAGGATGAGGCAATCGTGCAGAAGATGAACGCGCTGGATACCGAAACAGCCGAGCTTGGGGGCCCAGAGGAATCGCTTGAGATCCCAGCTGGTCTTCGCGAAGTCCTTGTCCTCGTATCGCCGTCCGGCTTCGAGGATGCCGACCTTGTACCCCTTCTCGAC
Organism: Rhodococcus sp. FG69; assembly: GCF_057808915.1. Classification (NCBI taxonomy): domain Bacteria; kingdom Bacillati; phylum Actinomycetota; class Actinomycetes; order Mycobacteriales; family Nocardiaceae; genus Rhodococcus; species Rhodococcus sp. FG69. The sequence continues at coordinate 33,032 of NZ_JBMDIX010000014.1, forward strand.
GAGGCGTAGCGCCGTCACGCTTCCACCGAATCCAGATCCGACGATCAGAACGTCGTAGTCCGTTGTGCGAGTCTGTGAACTCCGGGTCTGTGAACTCATGGTGACCTCCGCCTCGTACGTACTGCAGCCGGCTTCGCCAGCGCGGCACACACTCCCACTTCGATGTGACTCGAAACACACCATAGATGACAGCAGACCGCGCACTGACTACAACCTTGTGACAGCTGACACAACAAGTCTAGCTGTAACCCTGGGTATCACCAACTGAGGCAAGGCTCAGTCCGTTCGTCACACGCCCCCCACGAGCCGAACGCGCACCTTCCAGCCCAGGCGCACGCTGCAACCTGCGCGCTCGCTGCAACCTGCGCGGCGGGCCGACACCACACCGAAAAGGCGCGTACCCCGACCGATCGGGGTACGCGCCTTCGCGAGCGAAGCAGAGATCACGCTCTGACGTTCAGGCCCACCTTCTGGAATTCCTTGAGGTCGGAGTAGCCGGACTTCGCCATCGAGCGGCGCAATCCGCCCACGAAGTTGATCGAACCGTACGGCTCACTCGACGGCCCGTGCAGCACCTGGTCCAAGCTCGGACGGTCTTCGGTCGCGACAGGAAGTAGCGCTCCTCGCGGCATGGACGGATGCGCAGCTGCCGACGGCCAGTACCACCCGCGGCCGGGAGCCTCGGCAGCGGCAGCCAGCGGTGCGCCGAGTACCGCGGCATCGGCACCACAGGCGATGGCCTTCGCGAGGTCACCGGAGGTGGTGATGTCACCGTCGGCGATGACGTGGACGTAGCGTCCACCGGTCTCGTCCAAGTAGTCCCGACGCGCCGCGGCGGCATCGGCAATGGCGGTGGCCATCGGAACGCCGATGCCGAGGACTTCGCCGGTCGTGGTGCCGCCCTCGACCGAGCCGTATCCGACGATGACACCTGCGGCTCCTGTCCGCATCAGGTGCAACGCAGTGCGGTGGTCACTGACACCGCCCGCGATGACGGGTACGTCGAGTTCGGCGATGAACGTCTTGAGGTTCAGCGGCTCCTCGTTTCCGTGCGCAACGTGCTCGGCGGAGATGATGGTGCCCGCGATGACAAGCAAGTCGATGCCGGCGGCAACGAGAGCCGGAGTGAGGCTCCTTGCAGACTGCGGACTGACGCGCACGGCGACGGTTACGCCCGACGCCCGTACCTTGGCGACTGCGGCTGCCAACAGATCGGGCTGCAACGGGGCCGCGTGCAACTTCTGGAGGAACGCGACGGGCGCGTCGGCCTCGAAATCGTTCTCGGCGATCGCGACCAGCTCGTCGATCTTTGCCTCGACGTCGGAATGCCGGGCCCACAGCCCTTCACCGTTGATGACACCGAGACCGCCGTGCTTACCCAGCTCGATCGCGAACTCGGGCGATACGAGCGCGTCGGTCGGATGGGCAAGGACCGGGATGTCGAATCGGTAGGCGTCGAGCTGCCAGGCGGTGGACACTTCCTTCGACGACCGGGTACGGCGCGATGGCACGATGTCGATATCGTCGAGCTGGTAGGTTCGCCGGGCTTCTCTGCCCATGCCGATTTCAACGAGGTCGCGCACGCGCGCCCCTTTCTCGAGAAGTGTCGTGGATCTTCAAGTGCGAGGCCGAAAGCCGGTCAGCGCGTGGAATAGTTGGGCGCTTCGGCCGTCATTGTGATGTCGTGCGGATGGCTTTCCTTCAGGCCCGCAGCGGTGATCTGCACGAACTGTGCATTCTGGAGATCCTCGATGGAGTTGGCCCCGGTATAGCCCATCGCCGCCCGCAAACCGCCGGTCAGTTGATGGATCACCTGGGTCAGTGGTCCGCGGTAGGGAACGCGTCCTTCGATTCCTTCGGGCACGAGTTTGTCCTCGGCCAGCACATCGTCCTGGAAGTAGCGGTCCTTGGAGAACGACTTTGCAGCGCCGCGTCCTTGCATCGCTCCGAGCGAACCCATCCCTCGGTAGCTCTTGAACTGCTTGCCACCCACCAGAATCAGTTCTCCAGGCGATTCGGCGGTGCCTGCAAGCAGCGAGCCGAGCATCGCGGTCGATGCTCCTGCTGCGAGCGCCTTGGCGATGTCGCCGGAGAACTGGAGTCCACCGTCGGCGATCACGGGTACACCGTGCGGCTTGCACGCGGCGACGGCTTCGAGGATCGCGGTGATCTGGGGTGCCCCGACGCCGGCAACGACACGAGTGGTGCAGATGGAGCCGGGACCGACGCCGACCTTGACGGCGTCGGCACCTGCCTCGACGAGTGCCAGCGCACCGGCCCGAGTCGCCACGTTGCCGCCGACGACCTGAACTCGTTCTCCCACCTCGGCTTTGAGCTTGCTGACCATCTCCAGGACCTGCGAGTTGTGCCCGTGCGCGGTGTCGACGATGAGGACGTCGACGCCTGCATCGGTGAGCGCCATCGACCGTGCCCACGCATCCTGACCGACACCGACCGCAGCACCGACCAGCAGACGCCCGTCGCGGTCCTTGGTGGCGTCGGGGTGCTGTTCGGTCTTGACGAAGTCCTTGACGGTGATGAGCCCGGTGAGTGCACCCTGCCCGTCGACGATGGGCAGCTTCTCGATCTTGTGGCGACGCAGCAATCCGAGGGCAGCCTCGGCTGTGACGCCCTCCCGAGCGGTGATAAGGGGTGCCTTGGTCATCACGTCGGCGACGCGGCGGTTCTGGTCGACCTCGAAACGCATGTCGCGATTGGTGATGATGCCGACGAGCGCGCCGGTCTCGTCGGTGACCGGAAGACCTGAGATCCGGAAGCGGGCACACATGGCGTCCACCTCGGCGAGCGTGTCGGTCGGCTTGCAGGTGACCGGGTCTGTGACCATTCCTGCTTCGGATCGCTTCACCGTCTCGACCTGAGACGCCTGATCCTGCAGCGACAAATTGCGGTGCAGGACACCCATGCCACCTGCGCGGGCCATTGCGATGGCCATCCGCGCTTCGGTCACGGTGTCCATCGCGGAGCTGACGAGTGGAACTCGCAACCGAATCTCGCGGGTTATCTGGCTCGAGGTGTCCACTGCACTCGGAATGAGATCCGATGCGGCGGGCAACAGCAGAACATCGTCGAAGGTCAGACCGAGCATGGCGACCTTGTTCGGGTCGTCGCCACCGGTACGGACATGTGCTCCGGAACTACTCATGCGGTTCTGGCCCTCCCTAGAGCCTGGGTGCATCTCTTCGACGCACGAACGATGCGGAAGAAAGGCGTGTGTTCGAGAACGGATGGAGAACAAAGACGCGTGCGCTCGCTCGGCCGCACGCCTTCTGTCCATGGTATCGCCTATAGATCAACCAGCGTGAACGCGCACCACGAAGGGTCCACGAACCCGCGTGAACCAACCGAAGAATACGGATGGGTCGGTGTGTCGGACGACGAACGGCTGGCGCAGACCCACCAGTCCTGCGTACCGTGGAGGTGTGCGCGATCAATTGCCTCCAGGTCTACCGCCGGATCCATTCGCCGGTGACCCCGCCGACCCTTCGGCCGCTCTCGACGCGATCGAGCCCGGACAACCGCTCGACCCGCAAGAGCGGCTTGCAGTCGAGGAAGACCTAGCAGACCTGGCGGTGTACGAGGCACTTCTCGGACACCGCGGGATTCGTGGTCTCGTCGTCTGCTGCGAAGACTGCCAGCAGGACCACTATCACGACTGGGACATGCTCCGGGCCAATCTTCTCCAACTACTGGTCGACGGCACCGTGCGGCCTCACGAGCCGGCATACGACCCGGTTCCGGACGCATACGTCACCTGGGACTACTGCCGGGGCTATGCCGATGCGTCGATGAACGACGCACTTCACGGCGACGGGTTCGAGAACTAGGTTTCAGTGCCGCTTCGGCGACAAACGAGCTTCGGTGGCAACGAAGAGGTGCCCTACACAACTTGTGTAGGGCACCTTTTCGTTGCTGAGGCCGCCGGCAGAACTGGGTACGTCAGCCTCCGTTGTCGAGCGTGTCCACCCCGGACTGCGATGTGCCGCCGTCAGTCGACCCACTGGCGGTAGCCGTCGTCGAGTTCGGCTCGCGCATGATCGAGGCTGCAGGATCGGTTGTCGTCGTGACCGAGGCATCCGTCGGCGGCGGTGGTGACACCGGATCGCTGGTCACCGGTGGCAACGTGACGGCCGTGGTGCTCACCAGCGGGGGCACTTCTGGCACCGACGTCACCGGAACCGCGGGGATCTCGGGGGCCACTGGGTCCGGCACGACCACTTGTTGCTGTGGTAGCAGAACAGGCGGAATCGTCGGGACGATCGTCTGCAATTGTTCCATCAGCCGCTGCAACCAGACCTCGAGATCGGTGCGCTGAGCTTGGTCGATAATGCCGCCAGACGTCGCCGATGCTCCATCGAGCAAGGCCTGGGCTCCCGCAACGTCGCCCGCGGCGATCAGCTGCTCCGCCTCTTCGAGCTTCGACGTCGTATCGATCTGCGCGACGGTCGAATCAGCCTGTTCCGAGAACACGACGGACTTGACACTCCAGAGCGCGTCGCCTGGAGCCGAGTTGTACGAGAAGACGACAAGCCCGCCCATCACCAACGCGATCGCCGCGGCAGCACCGGCAACCGGACGGAGCAGACCGTGCCTCGACCGGCCGGATGCCTTGCGCCGCAACCCGGCTGCCGCGATTTCCTGATCTACCGCGGCGGCAACCTCGTCCAGATCCGGGCCGGCGGGCAATGCGGGTGTACGTATTTCCGCGCGCCAGTTCGCAAGCAACAGAGCCAGTTGATACTCATTGGCGCTATCCGTTGCGACGGGACCGTCACCACGGATGGCTTCGATGAACTCGTCGTCTCGACGTACCGCCGCGATGTCCACCATTCCCGTGTCGGACAGATCGCCGAGAGGGCTGCTGGCTGGAGTATTCGGCGCCCGATCCGGTCGACCGATGCGGGGAATGCCATCGCGGCCGTTGTTCCTAGCCATACATTTCACCCGCTTTCACAACTTCGTTCTTCAGTTTCGCGATGGCTCGGTGTTGAGCAACGCGGATGGCGCCTGCAGTACTACCGACTGCCGCTGCTGTTTCCTCTGCCGATAGTCCGACGACAAGGCGGAGCACGAGAATCTCTCGATGCTTCGCCGGCAAAGTGTCCAGCAGGGCGATCATCTGTCTACTCGACTCGGACTCCAGAGCTCTCTGCTCCGGTCCGTGTTCCGTCGACACGACATCTGGTACTTCGGCGGCCGGATCCGATTTGTTACGTGATGCGCTTCGGTGGGCGTCTGCGACCTTGTGTGCCGCGATGCCGTACACGAACGCCATGAATGGTCTGCCTTGATCCTGGTAGCGCGGCAAGGCGGTCATGACTGCCAAGCAGACCTCCTGCGCGACGTCGTCCGCAGAGAGCTGACCACGCTCGGCGGACCCCACTCGGGCGCGGCAGTACCGCACGACTAGTGGACGGATGATTTCCAATACTCGGGAGAGTGCGGCTCGCTCGCCTTGCGCTGCGGCAACGACGAAGGAGTCCAACTCCTCACCCGTGTTGTTCATCGCTCAAGAGATCCCCGCGTTACAGTGACGCCGCCCAGTTCGACAAGCGTTTCCACCAGCAGGTGGAACCTAGTAAGGATAGCGACCTTGGATCCGCGTAATCGAACCACTCGGTCCGTGGTCTTATCCATCAGCGAGTACACCGCCACGCTGATGGAGTAGGGCAGCGCACTCGGCGATGATCGACGGCGACGCCGGGGCGTCTCCCAAACCCGTCGTCAGCATGGCCGCAGCCCATCGCAACGGCACGAGCCCGTGTTCCGAGCAGGCGTCGAGCACGCTGTGCGCAATGTGACGACTGCGCTCGATATCTCCCAGCGAACTGACAGCCGCGGCGACTATCAATTCGGTTTTCGTGATGTGTCGTAACGAATCGGTCTCGGTGGCGAGTTCGCGCGCGTCGAGTGCGTGTCGTACCGCCCCGGCTCCATCGCCCGAGACCATGGCAAGTTCCGCTCGTACCCACCGCAGCCGTAGTTGCTGTCGCCACAGCGACCCCTGACGACCTTGGCGCATCACCAGCTCTTCGCATCGAGTCAACAGCGCGTCTGCGGCCGAGAACCGCCCGACGCCGAGGGCATCCGCCGCCAGTCCGGTCAACGCGTCACACCTGGCATGGGTGATGAACGGGCCTACGCGCGTCGTGGCGAGTCCGACGAGGGCGATCGCGGCTCCGTCGTATCTCGCCGCCCGGACGTGCGCGCCCATCTGCCTGAACCATGATGCCCTCGTCGAGGCCATGAGCGACCGCAACCCTGCTTCCACGACGAGAGTGCGCTCGGCCTCGTCGAGTTCGGCGCACGCGGCGCTGTACCTCCCCTGTCCGCCGAGCGCCACCGCACGATGCCACCTGTCGAGCGGATCGGTCGCCGCCGGCAGCGGCCATCGGCCAGGATCGTCACCCCACGCGGCGGCGCGAAAGCCGTCCTCGCCGGCGGGCAACACGGCTGCATCCTCATCCAGTAGCACCCACCAACGGTACGACGGAGAGGTTCTGGCCCTTCCGGCGAGCACTTTCAGGTCGGTCGCCGCTGGATTCTCGCTCTTTTCACCCGCAGAGAATCGGACATTGACTTGGTTCGCCATTCAATGTCATTCGTTCATACGATTTGTTTCATGGAATTAACATATATTTTCATGGACGCTCGGTGAGTAGTTTCTGACGATTCTGTAGCCGACAGGTTAAGCGGAAACATTGCGCCGCCTATCGGAGTAGCCCACCGAGCAGAGCACGATGCGTTCATACGACGGAACCGCGGCCGTCACCGAGCACTCGAAGGCACCCACCGAATCTGTGTGAGGTCGATATGTTGCCGCTGCCGGTCTCCCGCGTCCCGCAGCGCGACACCATCAAGTTCAGCAGCTCGAGCAGCAGAAACAAAGCAGCTCCGAGGCCAACAGTCGCACTCGCGCCGCCACGCCGCGAGGCGACGTTCCACGCGAGACAGACCGATCGCGCTTCCAGTCCGAGGCCCCACGCAGCAATAGTGGCACGGGTCGGAGATTTCATCTCCAAGAATGCGTCGCACGGGAATGTGCTGTTGTAAATGTCGGCCGCGTTAACTTCTCGAGTTCTGCCTATGCAAATGCACACGGTGAGGAACTATTGACGCGATTTCATCGCCGCGAATAACGTTGGCGTCGTACCCGAAGTCCCAGCGAAGTTCTGACCGGTCCTTCGGAACGAGTTCACCACAAGTTCGACCTCACCGCCGAGCGAAGCACACATTCACACTGTCAGGCGTCTTCTTCACGCGTCGCCGCACACGTTCACGGCGAGCACACACCCTAGGAGCCCTCATGCCACAGCCGAACCACCTCCCTGGGCCCAATGCCGATATCTGGGACTGGCAGATGCACGGCCTGTGCCGTGGCGTCGACTCGTCGATGTTCTTCCACCCCGATGGCGAACGCGGCCGTGCGCGTGCCCAGCGTGAGATGCGCGCGAAAGAGATGTGCCGCAGTTGCCCGGTGCTGGCACAGTGCAGGACACATGCCCTCAGCGTCTCGGAGCCGTACGGAATCTGGGGTGGCATGTCCGAAACCGAGCGTGAGATGCACGCGCGCCACAATCGACGACGAATCGCGGTCTGACGTCGGCCGACAGCCTGGACCGAACACAACAGCGTGGGCCGAACAGGAGACGGGCCCCTTCCGTAGATCGGAAGGGGCCCGTCTCTTATCTCGTGGAGCGTGAAGCTCAGTGGCTGTGACCGTGTCCGCCCGTGGGCTCTTCGGCGTCCACCGGCTTCTCGACGATCGCACTTTCGGTCGTCAGGATCATGCGCGCAACAGATGCGGCATTGACGACGGCCGAACGCGTGACCTTGACCGGATCTACGACGCCGTCGGCGAGCAGATCACCGTAGGTGAGGGTTGCGGCATTGAAGCCGTGCCCCTTGGCCAACTCGGCGACCTTGCTGACGACGACCGATCCGTCCAGGCCTGCATTGGTGGCAATCCAGAACAACGGAGCGTTGAGCGCGGCGCGTACCACGGCGACACCGGTCGCCTCGTCGCCCGTCAGGCCCAGATTGTCCGCAAGTGACAGTCCTGCCTGCGTCAGCGCGGAACCGCCGCCGGGGACGATGCCCTCTTCGACGGCAGCCTTGGCCGCGTTGACCGCATCGTCGACGCGGAACTTGCGTTCCTTCAACTCGGTCTCCGTTGCAGCACCGACCTTGATGACCGCAACTCCGCCGGACAACTTCGCCAGACGCTCTTCGAGCTTCTCGCGATCCCATTCCGAATCGGTGTTCTCGATCTCGCGGCGCAGTTGGCCGACGCGGGCATCGATATCGACCTGGGTGCCGGCACCGTCGACGATGGTCGTCTCGTCCTTGGTGACGACGACGCGACGCGCTTGCCCGAGGAGATCGAGTCCGGCCTCCTTGAGGCTCAGACCGACGTCTGCGGTGATGACCTGACCGGCCGTCACGACTGCCAGGTCGTCGAGGAACGCCTTACGACGGTCACCGAAGAACGGAGCCTTCACAGCGACTGCCTTGATGGTCTTGCGAATCGAGTTCACGACGAGGGTGGAGAGAACTTCGCCCTCGGTGTCCTCGGCGATGATGAGAAGGGGCTTGCCGCTCTCGGCGACCTTCTCGAGCAACGGCAAGAAGTCGGGCAGCGAGGTGATCTTGTCGCGGTGGAGCAAGATGTATGCGTCTTCGAGCACCGCCTGCTGCGCATCGAGATCGGTCACGAAGTACGGCGACAAGTATCCCTTGTCGAACTGCACGCCCTCGGTGACCGTCAGCTCGGTGCTGAGGCCGGAGGACTCCTCGACCGTGACGACTCCGTCGGCACCGACACGAGTAAGTGCCTCGCCGACGAGTTGACCGATCTCCGGATCGCGTGAGGACACCGTCGCAACCTGTGCGATCGCTTCCTTGCCCTCGACCGGTGTTGCCGCAGCCAGGAGCGCTTCGGCGACCTTGTCGGCTGCCTTGGCGATTCCCGAACCGAGCGCGATCGGGTTGGCGCCCGCGGCGATATTCTTCAGGCCGCCGCGCACGAGTGCCTGCGCCAGGACGGTCGCCGTGGTCGTGCCGTCTCCGGCAACATCGTTCGTCTTGGTGGCTACGCTCTTGACGAGCTGAGCGCCGAGATTCTCGAACGGATCTTCCAGGTCGATCTCACGCGCGATGGAAACACCGTCGTTGGTGACCGTCGGGCCGCCGAATGCCTTGGCCAGCACGACGTGCCTGCCGCGGGGCCCGAGCGTCACCTTGACGGCGTCGGCGAGCTTGTCGACGCCACGCTCGAGAGCGCGGCGTGCGTTCTCGTTGAATTCGATTTGCTTGGACATCTTCTGGGGCTACTCCTTCGAGTTCGGGACTCGATCGAAACGCAGTCCGCCCCGGGACCGAGTGTGTCGGGCTCCGGGGCGGACCTGCGTGTTGCTTACTTGGCGATGACTGCCAGCACGTCGCGTGCCGAGAGGATCAGGTACTCCTCGCCGGCGTACTTGATCTCGGTGCCGCCGTACTTGCTGTAGATGACGGTGTCGCCTTCTTTGACGTCGACCGGGATCCGGTTGCCCTTTTCGGTGACACGGCCTTCGCCAACAGCGACGACGGTGCCCTCCTGAGGCTTCTCCTTGGCTGTGTCGGGGATGACCAGACCGGAGGCGGTCGTCGTCTCGGCCTCGTTGGCCTGGACGAGGATCTTGTCCTCGAGCGGCTTGATTTTCACGCTCGCCACGTTGAGCCCTCCATTGTTATGGGGTACGCGTCCGGGGTCGGATCCCCGGACTGCTGTGTTGGTACTTCATGTTCACTGCACTGTGCTCGATCCCGTCGTCGCGGGTTCCGGGACTTCACTCAGCGCTGACTAGCACTCTATACACGCGAGTGCCAGCACTCAAGGGCTGGGTTCGCCAGATGCCGTCGACTCGTTACGCCTGCAGCGAAAACCCCCATCTTTCGGGTTGCCGAGGTAGAGCACACCTATTTCGTCCCGCCTACCTGCTTCCTCGCTTGTCCGCGCCGCACGGCTGCGAGAAGTAGACGACCACCGAAAGCGATGATCACCAGATTTCCGACCATCTGCACCGACACGACGGCTCGCGCGAAGTCCGTGGATGCGGTGATGTCGCCGAATCCGACGGTGGAAAACACCGACAGCGTGAAATACAAGCTTCCCATTCGAGAGATCGGCTCGTTGAAATTCTGCGCGGACGACGCTGCTATCAGGTAGTAGGCGCTGGAGAACCCGATCAGATAGATCGGTACGACGGCGGCGAGAGCCTCGACGGCTTGAACTGCCGGGTAATCGGCGCGAATTACCTTGGCCAGCTGCCAGACACACACGACCACGACCACAACCAGCACCGACAGCAGGAAGACAACGGACCCGAGGTCTGCCACATTGGTCATCGGAACAACGAAGTACAGCGCAGTCAGAACCACGGTCGTGGCAAGTGGCCGAACCGATGCTCGAATCAGCAGGGCGCGTCGGGTCTCGTCGTCCAGCGTCGCATAAGACCCACCAGTCGCCATTCGTCCACTTTCGCCTGAAGTAGTTCGAGCACGATGCGTCCTAAGTCATAGGCCCTCATCGGGTGCGGCGTTTCACATTCGGGCAAACCGTTCTGTAACGTTACGATAACGAGAAGCAATAGTGATGGGTAACGCCCAATCACGCCGGTCGAGACCAGCGCCGGAAATTTCGAGCTCGTCAGCGGCATGCGCCCTCTGACGGAGTCGGCTGCGACGGACGAGTCGTTGCGAAGACAACACAACGGCTCGACGCACAGCAGGGGGAGGTGGCATGAGGATCGCAATCGGTGTGTCCACCGGAACCGAGGTCGTGTGCGCTGCCCTCGTCGTCGAGGAAGCCGACGGTTCGCGGACCGTCGAGTATCGGACTGTGTCCGCGGACTGCGAAGTCAATACCGACCTAGGCGACCTGGTCGCATCCGCCATCGAACTGATGGCCTCGCTGGCGCCCACCCCCGCAGGCGTCGGCGCGCACGCCGACGAGCGGCTCGTACCCGATGTGATCGCGGTGTCATACCGAACGCAGGAACAAGCCTCGTCGATACGCTCGGCCCTGTCACATACCCGGTGGGCAGCATTGCTTGTCCCCGAGTCCGCGGCAGCGTACGCATTCCTCGACGATTCCGGCCTGATCGCGCGCTATCGGACCGTCACGATCATCGACGTCGGGGCGACGGGAACGACCGCGTCGGTCGTCGACGCCCAATCCGGCGAACTCCTCGCCGAGGATCGCACCAAGCACTTCAGCGGCGACGTCGTCAATCGACTGGTGAAGGACCTCGTACACGGCAGTGCTGCGGTCGACACCCCGGTGCGCGACGATCTGCGTGACGATCGCGGAATCGGGTCCGCGCGGTACCGAGCAGTCAAGGAACACCTGTCCACGCACGACGCCGCCCACGTCGGTGATGCCGTGGATGGGTCGACGCTGGACCGTGCCGCATTCGACCTGGCGGTTCGCCCGTATGTGATGAATACCGTGCACTTCACCGAACGCAGTGCAGGACTGAGCACGTCGACGCCGGAGGCAGTCGTGCTCATCGGCGGCGGCGCCAACATCCCGATCGTCGGCACCGCATTCGGGTCCGCACTTGCCCTGCCCGTCGTGATCCCGACCGAACCCGACACCGTTCTGGCCAAGGGATCTGCACTGCTCGCACTGAACTCGAGTCCGGGCCGGTACCCCACCGTCGGCCACGGTGCGGGAAGCAATGCTCGATCGATCGGCCGATTCACCGGGGCGTTCGTCGGTGCATTGGTGGTCGGCGGAATCGTTGTCGCATACGTGGTGCAAACCCTTGTCCCGAGTGACGGACCGTCGGTGTCGCCGGCCGGTTCCGCCGCCCCGACTGCCGAGCAGGTCCTCGATCGGCCCGCCGCCGATGGCACAGCGCTGGACCCCGACATCACGGCCGGCACCAGCACCACGTCAGGGCAGACCGCCAGTTCGACGAGGTCGACTGAACCGGCATCGGCCACTGAAAGGCCTTCGGCTACACCGTCGCTGCACCCAGCACCCGACCTGCCGGTCATTCCGTGGCCTGCCCAGCCGCGGGGGACGACACCTGCGGCCGATACCACCACACCGATCCCCATGACCACGCTTCCCACCACGACCGACCCCATCTCCACTCCCCCGGACGGTTCGACCGAGCTGTCGCCGACCGGTAGCCCTGGTGAATCGACAACATCGCCGGAGCCGACCCCGGACACACCGTCCACGACTCCGGAGGAGTCGACCGAAACGTCAGCGCAGCCGACGTCGTCGGGGGGCGTGCGCACCACTCAGGTAGGAGCCACACCGTCGTCACCGCCGCTGTCGCCACCGGCGACAGTGTGGACACCACCACCGACGGGCACCGGTGAACTCGAGGAAGCACCCAGGACAGAGTCGACGGACATCGCTGCTCCGCCCGAGGGCTGAGCCTACGAACGCCCGGGAAGAATGCTGGTGGAGACCGGCAGCCCGGGATCCGTCGCAACTCGGAGATCCGACGCGCTCGCCCCAGCCGAGATCAAGTGCGCCCCGAGAGTCGCAATCATGACCCCATTGTCGGTGCACAGCCTCGGCTTCGGAATACGAAGCGTCACACCCGCTGTGGTGCAACGTGATTCGATCATCGAACGGATTCTGGAATTCGCGGTCGCTCCGCCGCCCAGAACCACAGTATCCACATCCATGTCCGCGGCGGCCCGAAGTGCCTTCATCGTCAGCACATCGGCGACCGATTCCTGGAACGACGCGGCGATGTCTGCGACCGGAATGGCATCGCCGGCACGCGTTCTCGCCTCGACGAAGCGCGCCACTGCCGTCTTGACGCCCGAGAACGAAAAGTCGTAGCGCGCGTCACGAGGACCCGTCATCCCGCGGGGGAACGCGATCGCATTCGGATCTCCCTTGCGCGCAGCATCATCGAGAGCCGGCCCACCCGGGTAGCCGAGGCCGAGCAACCGAGCCACCTTGTCGAACGCTTCACCCGCAGCGTCGTCGACGGTGGTGCCCAACTCGACGATCGGGGCGCCGAGATCGTCGACATGCAGAAGGTGCGTATGACCACCGGAGACGAGCAGCGCCACACACGGCGGCATCGGCCCGTGCTCGAGAGTGTCGACGGCGACATGCCCACCGAGATGATTGACCGCGTAGAACGGCACTCCCCAGGCAGCTGCGTAGGCTTTCGCCGCGGCGACCCCCACCAGCAGAGCACCCGCAAGGCCCGGCCCGATGGTGACGGCGACCGCGTCGGGCCGATCGATGTCAGCGGCGGCGAGTGCCCGCCTCATCGTCGGAACTATTGCTTCGAGGTGTGCACGGGATGCGACCTCGGGAACCACACCGCCGTATCTGGCATGCTCGTCGACGCTCGACGCGACCTCGTCGGCAAGCAGTTCACACACACCCGAATCTCGCCAGCGGACGATGCCCACACCGGTCTCATCGCACGAACTCTCGATACCCATGACGATCATGCCGGTGCACTCGCCCTTCTGCTCGGTCGCTGCATCGTGAAAGCATCTGCGCCGCTTGGCTGGTAGTAGTTGCGGCGGGTACCGACAACGACGAAGCCCTCGCGCGTGTACAACTCGATGGCCGGGGTGTTGTCGGTACGCACTTCGAGAAACACAGACCCGCCGTGACGATCGGCTTCGACCAGAAGCGCGTCGAGCAGTTTGCCACCGATTCCACGACGATGCGCGGCCGGATCGACACCGATGGTGTGCACCTCGGATTCGGCGGTTTCACCTCGCCCGAGCAAGGCGATTCCGGCATAGCCGAGAAACACGCCATCTTCCCTGGCGGCGAAGTAATGAATGTGCGGCGCAGCAAGTTCGGACAGAAATGCGCGTTCGGTCCACGGACCGTCGCCGGGAAACAACACGGCCTCCAGCTCTGCGCACCTCGCGGCATCCGCAGCGACCATCGGCGTGATCTGCAGCGTCACTTCGTGACCTGCTTCGCCGCTTCACGTTCGGCGATGGTCTTGGCATCGGGTCGGCGCAGATACAGCGGGACCAACGGCTCCGGCTCCACACCGGACGCGAGCGCATCTCCGGCGGCCAGGACTAGGCCCTCCGGTGACGGTGAGATCACCTCTCGGGCTTCGAGTTCGAACAGCGAGGCATGCGCAGAAGATCCAGCTACTGCGGTCGCCTTGCCGACATCGACGAGATCCGCTGCACCCACGTCCGGACCGGCGATTCGGGTGCCGTCTCGGTACCGCGCCGAGTACACCTCACGACGGCGCGCATCGGTGACGACGAGCAGTTCGGACTCGGATGTCAGCTGGGCGGCAATGGCGTCGAGGCTGCACACCCCATGTACCGGGAGACCCAGTGCATCACCGAAAGCAGCCGCGGTGGCCATTCCGACACGCAAGCCGGTGAACGGTCCAGGCCCGACACCGACGACGACTGCGTCTAGATCGGCCGGGGCCAGATCGGCCTCGGCCAAGCACTCGAGGATGTTGGGAGTGAGAACCTCGGCGTGCAACCGAGCGTCGACGACGATACGCGCCGCGAGAGTCTCCACCGCACCATCGTCGAAACGAACCACTCCTGCGGTCACGGAGGGCGTGGAGGTATCGACGGCGAGAACGAGCACGGTAGCTCAGAGTACCCGCGAGTGAAGTACCCATTCCACACGGCTCTTCGTGCTCAGCGGGCCGTCCCCGAGACACGACGGACGCGCACATATCGTTCGTCGGTCTCCACATCACGACGAATGCGCACCGACACGTGACTGTCCACCAATTTCTCGACCAAACCTTCGCCCCACTCGACCACCACGACCGCGTCCACGAGATCGGAGTCGAGGTCGAGGGCGTCGAGTTCGTCCAGCGCGGACTGACCCGTCATACCCAACCGGTACGCGTCGACGTGGATGAGCGTCACCGGAGGTTTCCCGCCCGGGCGTACACCAGGTCGATGTTCGCGCGCGATGACGAACGTCGGCGAGCTGACGCGCCCGACAACGCCAAGACCTGCTGCGATGCCCCTGGTCATCGCGGTCTTCCCCGCACCGAGCGGGCCGTCGAGAATCACCAGATCGCCTGCCTGCAGGGAGTGCGCCAGCCGGAAACCGAAGTGCTCGGTGTCGTCCACCGTCGACAACACAACCTCTCGTCCGTCGACGAAGATGTCCTCCTCGTCAGACAACGCCCCTCCGGCCCGATCGCTTCTTCGTCCGCAGCTGGAGTGCTCGCGTACCCAGCCGCGTGAGTGCTGCATTGACCTTGTCCGGAAATTCGAGCTGCACCAGATGTCCCGCTTGGCGGATGCGCACCATCTCGGCCTCAGGAAGGGCGTCGGCGAGAGCGACGGAACTGTCGAAGGGGATGATCCAGTCGTCGTCGCCGCAGACCACCGCCACCGGGATTCGAGCCAGGTCGACCAGAGCATCGCTCTCGTCGTGCAATTCGAGAGTCTTCAGGAAGTTCACGATGGTGATGACCGAGGTGTCATCGATCATCTGCTGCGAGAAGTCCACCAGCCTCGGGCTCACCCGGGTGCCGTACGACGCTGCTCGCAGCACCGGAGAGATCAACTTCTTGGCGGCGCCGCGGCCGAGCTGTACCACCCCGGGTGACGTCCGTACCGCCAGCCTGAACGCGTCGACGACTGGATTGTCGAGGCTGCGTCCGAGCCCGGTTTCTGCTAGTCCTGCGGCCGTCGTGGAAATGAGTGCGACGCCGATTACCCGATCACGCACCAGTTCTGGCTTCTGCCGCGTCATCGACAGAATCGTCATCCCACCCATCGAATGCCCGATCAGGATCAGGTGACCTCGCGGTGTGACACTTCGGATGACGGCATCGAGATCGAGTCCGAGCTGCTGGATCGTGCAGCTCTCCGGGGAGGGCGTTCCAGACCGGCCATGTCCACGTTGGTCGTAGAACACCATCCGGACCTTCGACCCCCACTCCTGCTCCAGTGCTTGGCGCTGAAAGTGCCAGGAGGACATGCGGAGGCAGTAGCCGTGGACGAAGATCGCCGTCACCGGAGCGTCCGACGGCCCGACCTCCCGAACCGCGAGCGGCACTCCGTCGTCCGCGACCACGATGGACCCGCGGTCGGCGTCCATGAGCTCGAGATTCTCCGTCGCCAACGGATCTTTGTTCGAACGAAGGACGGTCTCGCGGAGAGCAATTCCGACGCTGTTCAAAATTCCCAGGCTGCCCATCAGGTTCACGTCGAGGTCTCCTCGGGTGTCTGCAGTACCGTGCCGACCGGGTGCTCGACAGCAGGGCTGTACTTGCGGCGCGTGCGCCCACCGATTCCGGTGACGACCTCGTAGTGAATCGTGTCGAGCGTATCCGCCCATTCCTGGGCGAGCGGCTCGCCGTCCGCACCTGATCCGAACAGCACCGCGGTATCACCTTGCTTGACACCGCCGCCGTCGGGACCGAGGTCGACCACGAACTGATCCATGCAGACCCGTCCGACGGATGGGAATCTGCGTCCGCCGATGGAGACATCGAAGCGACCGCTCAAACTCCGAGTCACGCCGTCGGCGTACCCCATCGGAATCAACCCGAGGACAGTGTCGCGGGGCGTCGTCCACGTGTGCCCGTACGACACGCTCTGACCTGCAGATACGCGCTTGACGAGTGCCACGGAGGCAGACACCGTCATCGCGGGCTTCAGACCGAACTGCCCCAGCTCGGGAACCGGCGACAGGCCATACGCGGCAATTCCGGGTCGAATCATGTCGAAACGAAGATCAGGCCTGGTCAGAGCGGCCGCCGAGTTCGCGAGATGCACGATCTCCGGACGCACCCCGGCCGACGCTGCGGCCGCGACGGCGTCCTGCAGAACCTTCGCTTGTCGGTCGTTCGCGGGATGGTCGGGGACATCGGCACACGCCAAGTGGGAGAACACTGCGCGCAACCGCACCGACTCGTCGGCGATCGTGCGACCGAGAAGTGCAAGGACATCCCCGAACTCGTCGGACGCGACGCCGTTGCGGTTCAGACCCGTATCGATCTTCAGCGTGACGATGGCAGTACGGTGCGTACGCACTGCGGCCGCTGCCACCGCGGCCAACTGGGCCCTCGAGGAAACACCGATCTCGATTCCCTCGGTGATCGCCGGTGCGAAGTCGGCGTCCGATCGGTGTAGCCACGACAGGATCGGAGCCGTGATCCCGGCCTGTCGCAGCGCGATGGCCTCACCGACCGTCGTCACTCCCAGCTCGGTCGCGCCCGCTGCGAGAGCGGTGCGCGCGACTGCGAGGGCACCGTGGTTGTACGCGTCCGCTTTCACCACGACCATGGTTGCGGCATCCCCCGCGTGTTCTCGCAGTACTCGCACATTGTGGGCGATTGCGCCGAGGTCGATCGTTGCCGTCGAGCCGGCACCGGTGTCGGGGCCGCTCATCGCAGCAACCCTTGCGTTCTCCACAGCAATCGATAGTGCCACCCGCAACCGCGAAAGGTGCATTCGGCATCGGAATAACCGCCCTGACCACTGCTCCCGCGTACCGATTCTGTTGCCGCGATGCCAAGTGCACTCGCGGGAACCCATCGCGATCGCGGGAAGTGCTCAGACCGCACCCGAACGCACGATTCTGATTGCTTCCGGGACCGCCGCGAGCAGTGGACCTGCAGAGATAGGAGCTGCCAGCTCGCCACCGGATCCGTACGCGGCAGTGGCGGCCGCGAGCGAATGGACACGAGTTCCACACGCAGCGGCAGTCAACAGGTCCAACCCCGAGGCAACGAGCGCCCCGAGCAACCCGGACAGCACGTCGCCGGAGCCAGCCGTAGATGCAGCCGAGCCACCGGCGTCGCTCACCAGCACTCGGCCGCCTCTGTCCGCGATCACCGTTGCGCGACCCTTCAGCAACACGGCGACCCCCCACTCCGACGCGAGGGCGCGGACCGATCGCACACGATCCGGACCCGGAGCAGAGCCGGCCAGTCGTTCGAACTCGCCCGCATGGGGCGTCAGCAACGTCGGAGCTGTTCGCCCCCGAATCGATTCCGGCGAGGAGGCGAGAATCGTCAGTGCGTCGGCGTCGACGACGACCGGAAGGTCGGAGCCGAGTACGTGCATCAGCCGCGACCTCGAATCCTCCCCCGTTCCGAATCCGGGACCGACGACCCAGGCCTGCACACGCCCGGCCGCGTCGAGATCCCTCGCAGCCACGACCTCCGGGTAGTGCGAGACGACTTCCGTGGCGGCACTCCCGACGTAACGGACCATGCCGGACGTCGCAGCGACCGCCGCACCGGTGCAGAGCAGCGCAGCTCCCGGATACCGGTCGCTTCCTGCGAGAACACCCACCACACCCTGTGAGTACTTGTCGTCTTCCGCCATGGGGATCGGCCATACCGAGCCGACGTCGAACGGGGACAGCGACTCGAAGAACGGATCCCCGAGCGAGAGACCGATGTCGACGAATTCGACTCTGCCGCAGTACGGTGCAGCAAGAACGTGTGCGGGCTTGCGGGCGCCGAATGCAACGGTGACCTGTGCACGCACAGCCGCCCCGACCACCGCGCCGGTGACGGAGTCGACGCCACTGGGAATGTCGGCGGCAACGATCGGAGCGCTGATCCCCGCCACCAGTGCCGCCGCGTCAGGGCGAAGAGCACCCTGACCGGAGATCCCGACGATCGCATCGATCACGATGTCCGGCGCTCCTGGTGCAGCAACCACCCGGCCGCCCGAGCGTCGGAACGCAGCGAGGCCATCGCGATGAGCTCGTTCCGGATTCAGGAGCACGGCGGTCACGGCCGCACCTCTCCGTCGCAGAAGCGCTCCCGCCCATAGACCGTCGCCGCCGTTGTCGCCGGAACCGACGAGCACGCACACCTCACGGCCGAAGACGCCGCCGGTTCGATGGAGCAGCTCGGCAGCCACCACCGTGGCCAATCCGTGCGCAGCCCTGCGCATCAGCACTCCGGCGGGCAACGACTCGAGCAGGGGTCGCTCGGCCTCGCGGACCTGATCGGGGGTGTAGTAACTCCTCAACGCTGTCCTCCTCCGCTCCCGTCGAACCAGTCGAACCAGGTCGCTCCGCTCCAGTGGCGCGATTGAGTGTCCCCCAGTGCACTTAACCGTGCCACTGCCGCGGAGCTGCCCAGAGGCACTGCGGCGGAGCCGCCCAGAGGCACTGCCGCGGAGCCGCCCAGAGGCACTGCCGCGGAGCCGCCCAGAGGCACTGCGGCGGAGCCGCTACTCGACCGTGACCGACTTCGCCAGGTTTCTCGGCTTGTCGACGTCATAGCCCCGGGTCTGAGCAACTTCGGCGGCGAAGACCTGTAGCGGGACCGTGGAGAGCAGCGGCTGCAGCAGGGTCGGGGCCGCCGGGATCTCGATCAGGTGGTCGGCGAACGGCCGCACCGTTTCGTCGCCTTCTTCAGCGATGACCACGGTCCGCGCCCCGCGCGCCTGGATCTCGCGAATGTTGCTGAGCAGCTTCGAATGCAGCACCGCACGGCCCTTCGGCGACGGCATCACGACGATGACCGGCAGGCCGTCCTCGATCAACGCGATCGGACCATGCTTGAGCTCGCCGGCCGCGAAGCCCTCGGCATGCATGTAGGCGAGTTCTTTGAGCTTGAGCGCACCTTCGAGAGCCACGGGATAGCCGACGTGGCGACCGAGAAAGAGAATCGTCGGCGAGGTCGCGAGCTCTCGTGCGAGTTCACGCACCGGCTCCACTGAATCGAGCACGCGCTGAACCAGTTTCGGCATCGCTTCCAGATCTGCGAACTCGCGTGCGACCTCGTCGGGATACTTGGTGCCACGAGCCTGCGCCAGCGCCAGACCGACCAGGTAGTTTGCAGTCACCTGCGCCAGGAATGCCTTGGTCGACGCGACGCCGATCTCCGGGCCGGTCCGCGTGTACAACACTGCGTCGGCCTCGCGAGGAATCTGCGAACCGTTGGTGTTGCAGACAGCGAGCACCTTCGCGTTCTGCTCTTTGGCGTGTCGCACTGCTTCCAGCGTGTCCGCAGTTTCGCCGGATTGCGAGATGGCAACGACGAGGGTCGACCGATCGAGAACCGGATCGCGGTACCGGAATTCGCTGGCCAGTTCGACCTCGACTGGAAGACGCGTCCAGTGCTCGATCGCATACTTCGCGAGCAGCCCGGAGTGGTACGAACTGCCGCACGCTACGACGAAGATCTTGTCGACGTCCCGCAGTTCCTGATCCGAGAGTCGCTGTTCGTCCAACACGATCCGACGGTTCTCGAAGTGGCCGAGGAGCGTGTCGGCGATGGCTGTCGGCTGCTCCTGGATCTCCTTGAGCATGAAGTAGTCGAAGCCGCCCTTTTCGGCCGCCGCGAGGTCCCAGTCGATGTGGAACGGGCGGCCCGACGCCTCGTTGCCGTCGAAGTCCGTGATTTCGTAGCCGCCCGAGGTAATGACGACCACCTGATCCTGGCCGAGCTCGACGGCCTCGCGGGTGTGCTCGATGAACGCCGCGACGTCCGAACCGAGGAACATCTCACCGTCGCCGACTCCGACCACGAGCGGCGTCGATCGACGTGCCGCGACGATGGTGTCGGCGTGATCGGAGTGAGTGAACACCAAAGTGAAGGCGCCTTCGAGTCGCCTCAGGACTGCTTTCGCGCTCGCGACGAAGTCGCCCTTGGTCTCGCCGGAGTCGTAGGCGCGGGACACCAGGTGGACAGCCACCTCGGTGTCGGTGTCGCTGGAGAACTCGATGCCCTCGGCTTCGAGCTCCGCCCGCAGTGGACCGAAGTTCTCGATGATGCCGTTGTGGACCACCGCCACCGAACCCGACGCGTCGCGATGCGGGTGCGCGTTGCGATCCGTCGGTCGGCCGTGCGTCGCCCAGCGGGTGTGACCCATGCCAGCGGTGCCCGCGAACTTGTCGGCGCCGACCTCGTCGAGTTCGGCTTCCAGGTTGGCCAGACGACCCGCCTTGCGCTCGACGGCAGTACTACCGGATCCGTCGAGAATCGCAATGCCCGCGGAGTCGTAGCCCCTGTATTCCATTCGCCGAAGCGCCTCGATCACTACACCCAGAGCTGGGCGGTGACCGACGTATCCCACGATTCCGCACATGGTGATTGAGGGTACCCGCCCCTCGGGCGCCCCCATACCTGCCTCGCACGCACTCGATCCGATAGCGTTGCGACTGTGGCGACACCAAAGAAGCTCGCAGCTCTTCTCGGCAAACGTGGACCGCACAAGGTGCTACGCGGCAACCTTGCGCTGGCCGGCCAGCCCGGCATCGTGTTCACGCCTGCTAGCGGCTACAACCTGCCCGCCGTTGCCTTCGGCCACGGTTGGCTACTCGGCGCCGAACGGTACGAGAACACGCTGAAGCATCTGGCATCGTGGGGCATCGTCGCCGCAGCGCCAGACACCGAACGCGGGCCACTCGCGTCACACCGTGGTCTTGCGGCCGATTTGGCCACAACGCTCGATATCGTCACCGGCGTTCGCCTCGGAACGGGCGATATCAGTGTCCACCCCGACAAACTTGCAGTAGCCGGGCACGGGATGGGAGCGAGCGTCGCCGTGTTGGCCGCCGCCGCCCGGACCGACGTGAAGGCGGTCGCCGCACTGTATCCAGCACCGTCGTCGCCCAGCGCCGAAGAGGCGGCGCACACGCTGTCGATACCTGGCCTCGTTCTCGGCGACCCCGCGTTGACCGACTCACTCAACGACAACACTCTCGCGCTCGCCGGAGCGTTGGGTGGACCGTCGACGTTCCGCCGGTTGGCAAAAGGCACCTCCGACGGGATCGTGGAGGGGCGCCGACTGCTGAGCCCGTTGGGTGTCGGCGGCACCGAGAGGGCGACGGCCCGGACGACGCGGATCCTCCTCACCGCCTTTCTGCTGTTCCATCTCACCGGTGACAGGGACTACGAGGGTCTGGCCGGATCGGCGGAGTTGAAGAACACCAAGGTCGTGGATCCACACGCTCCGATCGAGGATCAGCCGAAGCCGAGCCCGATCTCCGCTGTCCGCGCCGTGATCGGCCGCTGACCGAGGGTCAGACCAGCCAACTCGTCGGCTCGGGATCGTCCGGGGGTTCCGCCGCCGAGCCTCGACGCATTCTCGTGTCCAGGTTGGCCGGCATCAGGTACGAGAGAGGTTCATGCTCGGCCTCGTCTGTGGGCTCATCGGATGCGGATGCCCTCCCTTTCGGGGCAAGTGTGGCCCGAACCGCCTCGTCGTAGCGCCTTCCTGCTGCAGCAATCGAGTCTCGACAGTCACTGCCGATCCGGTCCATAAGGTCGGCCCACGACCGATCGGGTCCACTCACAGCGGTCCGGCCTCGGTGAGCTGCGCCCCCGACATATCCGGCGCATTCTCGGGTTGTGGTTCGGGCTCGGACGGAGCAATCGGGGCATCCTCTGCAAGCACCAGGTCCTCCACAGCCGCAGCGTCACCAGGGACAGCATCCTCGGATGTCGCCGGGGCCTCAGCGGGCCCAGCAGGTACTTCGGGGACTCCCGGTGCTGCATCGGCGGCGGTTCCGGTGTGCGTCGGTCCGAAGACCTGCTCGACGACCGGAACCCCGAACGGCCCCGGTCTCAGTTCGAAACGACGGTTCTCGCCGCTCGGGCTGCCGAGATCGAGGGCGATGATCCCGTTGTGGGCCAGGGACACTCGTGCGCTGTGTCCATCGAACGCCGCTTCGACGTGACCGCGTTCGGCACTGCCGTCGACGATCGGTGCCGGACCACCAGGGGGAGGAGGCGATGCAGGTGGCGTGGCTTCAGGTGGAGGTGGCGCCTGGGGAGGTGTCGACGTGTCCGAACCGGACCTCGATTCGGACAATCCGGCTCCGTCGTCGACGGTCTGCGGTAGTCCCTCCTGTTGGCCGGCCGGGTCGGCGGACTCACACAGCCGTCCGATCACCTCTCCGAGCACGGCTTTCAACTGCTCGGTCATTTCGTGTCCGGTCCGCCCGATCGCGGCAATGACGTCCTCACCGCTGGGCAGATCGCCGAACATCGACTTCATGGCCGGTAGGAGAGACTCCCGAGTCGGTGGGAGGTCGGGCGTGGCCGGCATCGGTGTGGAAGGCAGCGGCGTGGAAGGCAGCGGCGTGGAAGGCAGCGGCGTGGAAGGCAGCGGCGTTCCAGACGCGGACGGCGTGCCACCGAGTTGCGGCTGCCCTGGTTCCGATCCACCTCCGCCGGACGTAGTCGATTGCGGTGCGACCCCGAGGGCGTCGGGCGCCACCGATGGAGCCCGCGAGCCACCGTTGTCAGCTCCGCCAACCCCGCCACCGCCACCCACACCGGGTGCTCCCTCGCCTGCATCAGCCGTCGGGAATGCTCGAGTGTCGATCGTTTCGGCGACCGCTGCCACCGTCGACAGATAGTCGCGGACCGCCCGGTCGATCGACTCGCAGATGTCGACCAGGTGCTGACAGGCCGCAGACACGAGCGGCGCGAAGAGGGTTCGAAGCCACTCGTCGCATACGCGTTTGGCGTGAATCAGCATCGCCTCGGGCGACAGCGAGACGGGGTTGGGCGACAAGGGTGCCGGCAGAGCATTCGATACCTCGGCGGGGATCGGCGCAACGACGGCAGGAAGGAACGGCGACACATGTGCGATCCAGGCCGGTGCCGAACCCCAGGCCAAGGACTCGCCCGGATCGAGAGTCGCGAGGAGATCGATGGTCATGACGACATCGAGCGGTTTTCCGTCCACCAGCCCCCAACCGGTCACCTCAGGCCCCGAAGGGTCGAATCGGCCGATCTCGGTGGCCTTGCGCTCGATCGCGTCGGCAATACCGTCGACTGCTGCGGCCATGGCCAGCGAGAGCTGGTTTGCCGCTTCGGCGCGCTGGCTGCCGATCGTCCGGTCGGACCGAACGTCGGCAAGGGCCGCTTCACCCGCGGCGTCTACCCACGACGACGCGAGCGTCGTCGCCAACCCATCGTGCCGGTCGACCTCGGCTCGTGCGGCCACGACACTGTCGGTGAGGAGCCGTGCGTCCTCTTCGAGCGCCCCGAGATCGAGGCCGCGTTGCTGGTCGTACCGTGCACACAACCCCGGGTAGGTCCAGGATGAACCGGAGGTGACTCGATGCAGAATGGGAAGATACTTCTCGAAGTACACGAGTCCCACCGCACCGGCGTCGAGGATGGCGTCGACGCTGTGGTCCGTTGGGCTCATCGTTCTCCCGCCGGATACTCGATCGACCGGGCTGCAGCACCGTCCGTGTCCTGGTACGAGGCGACACTTGCCCGCAACCGGACCGTGTTGTCCTTGCTCGCCACGCCCCACTGACGGAAACTCGACTCGACCCCGTCGTACCCAGCGGCGATCCGCGCGCCGACGTCGCCGTAGTTTCGCCCGGCCTTGTCCGTGCCGAAAGTCAGCGTCGTGATCTGGGCCGCGATGCGACCGATCGCGTCGGCCGACTGCTCGAACCCTCTAGCCACCTGCGCGACCTG
Source organism: Rhodococcus sp. FG69 (assembly GCF_057808915.1). Taxonomy (NCBI): domain Bacteria; kingdom Bacillati; phylum Actinomycetota; class Actinomycetes; order Mycobacteriales; family Nocardiaceae; genus Rhodococcus; species Rhodococcus sp. FG69. Next base: position 57,463 of record NZ_JBMDIX010000014.1, read on the forward strand.
AACGACATCGATCTCCATCTCGGCCATTCCCCCAACTACCTCGAATCAGTCGGAACGAAAGTCGCTCCTGTCATGTTCGACGCAGCCCGGCGGGAAACGGTTCCTGGGACTGCAGGTAACGTCCGAGATCAAGAACTCGGGTCGCGGGATTCACGCCTGCGGAACGACCACGAAAATGTGATCTCACCTGCGAGGAGTCCCATGCACATCGGAACCATGCTCAACTATTCAGGCGGATTCAACGAGACGGTTGCAGAAGTCGCGCAGCTCGAGCAGGCCGGCCTCGACATCATCTTCGTCCCCGAGGCGTATTCGTTCGACGCTGTCAGCCAGCTCGGCTTTCTCGCGGCCAAGACGTCGACGATCAAGATTGCGTCGGGAATCTTCCAGATCTACACCCGCACCCCGTCGCTGACGGCCATGACCGCGGCCGGCCTGGACTACGTGTCCGACGGCCGATTCGTTCTGGGCCTCGGAGCATCGGGACCGCAGGTGGTCGAGGGGTTCCATGGCGTCAAGTACGACGCTCCGATTGCACGCACTCGTGAGGTGATCGAGATCTGCCGCCAGGTGTGGCGTCGGGAGAAGGTCGAACACCAGGGCAAGTACTACCAGATTCCGCTACCGGCCGAGAAGGGCACCGGCCTCGGCAAGCCGCTCAAGCTCATCAACCATCCTGTACGCGAACGCATCCCGGTCGTCATCGCCGCACTCGGCCCCAAGAACGTCGAGCTCACCGCGGAGATCGCCGAGGGGTGGCAGCCGATCTTCTACTTCCCCGAGAAGGCCGAGCAGGTCTGGGGTGACGCACTCGCGGCGGGCAAGGCCAAGCGCGATCCATCGCTCGGCGACCTGCAGGTGTTCGCGAGCCCGACGCTCGCCATCGGAGACGACGCCGAGAAGTACCTGCCGTGGGTCAAGCCACATCTCGCGCTGTACATCGGCGGCATGGGCGCCAAGGGCAAGAATTTCTACAACGATCTCGCGCAACGCTACGGCTACGAAGCGGAGGCCGAGAAGATCCAGGACCTCTACCTGGCTGGCAAGAAGGACGAGGCAGCCGCTGCCGTTCCCGACGAGCTGGTGCGAGCCGTCAACCTGATCGGTCCGGAAAGCTACGTCAAGGAACGCGTCGCAGCGTTCGCCGAGGCCGGCGTCACCACGTTGAACGTTGCCCCACTGGCCGAGAACACAGCAGGTCGCGTTGCGCAGCTGACCGCGCTACGCAACCTGACCGCCTGAGAGATCAGACCTGCCCGACCCGGCTCGCCAGATCTTCGGCGAGCCGGCGGGCCAGGTCCGGCTCGGCTGCCTCGACCATCACCCGAACGAGTTGCTCGGTGCCGCTGGGACGCAACAGCACTCGGCCGGTATCACCCAGCACCCGTTCGACCTCGGCGACGCCGTCCAGCACCGACGGCGCGGCTGCGACCGCACCCTTGTCCGAGACCTTGACGTTGATCAAGACCTGCGGCAACGTCGTCATCACGGAGGCGAGCTCCGCGAGCGACCGCCCCGTCGAGGCCATCCGACCCATCACGAGCAGCGCCGTCAACACACCGTCGCCGGTTGTTCCGTACTTCGGCACCACCACGTGGCCACTCTGCTCACCGCCGAGGGCGTAGCCACCGCTACGCAGCTCTTCGAGAACGTACCTGTCTCCGACCGCTGCCGTGCGGATAGCAATACCCTCGGCGCGCATCGCAATGTGCAAGCCGAGATTGCTCATGACGGTTGCTACCAGCGTGTTGTCGGTCAGCGAACCGGATTCCTTCATCCCCACGGCGAGAACAGCCATGATGGCGTCACCGTCGACGATTGCGCCCGCAGCGTCGACCGCGAGACATCGGTCGGCATCACCGTCGTGGGCGATACCCAGATCCGCGCCGTGCTCGACCACAGCTTTCTGCAGGTCTCCCATATGGGTCGATCCGCAGCCGTCGTTGATGTTGAGCCCGTCGGGCTGCGCGTTGATCGCGACAACCGTCGCACCGGCCGCGGTGTAGATATCGGGGGCAACCGCCGAAGCCGCTCCGTGCGCGCAGTCGACGACAACGGTCAGTCCGTCCAGACGTGTGGAGAGCGCGCCGCTGACATGTGCGACGTACCGTTCGACTGCATCGACGGCCGCGCGAACTCGGCCGATCTCGGCACCGACCGGTGCGTCACCCGTCGTGCCGTCGGCGATGAACGATTCGATTCGTTCCTCGACGTCGTCATCGAGCTTGTGGCCCCCGGCAGCGAAAATCTTGATTCCGTTGTCCGGCATGGGGTTGTGCGACGCCGAGATCATGACTCCGAGGGCCGCGCCGTACTCGGAAGTGAGGAATGCGACTGCGGGCGTAGGTATCACGCCGACGTCGACGACATCGACACCGGACGCGGTAAGGCCTGCGGTGACTGCCGCGGCCAGCATCTCCCCGCTGGCCCGCGGATCCCGACCCACGACTGCCATCGGCCGCTCGCCCGCAGAACCAGGTGCCAGTACCGCAGCGGAAGCCTTGGCCACCTTCAGTGCCAGTTCGGGAGTCAACAGGCCATTGGCCAGCCCCCGTACGCCGTCGGTACCGAACAGTCGAGTCATGCGGACCCGTCCCCCTTCGCCGGAAAATAGTGGAGCAGCTGAAACAAACGCCGCGAGGGCAGGCATCCGGTACATCTGGACGCCTGCCCTCGCGGGTAGATCTGTATGAAGCGTCAGCGCTTGGAGTACTGCGACGCCTTACGGGCCTTCTTCAGGCCGTACTTCTTACGCTCGACCGCACGCGCGTCACGGGTGAGGAAGCCGGCAGCCTTGAGCGGCGGGCGATCCTCGGGGGTGACCTCGATGAGGGCGCGCGAGATGGCGAGACGCAGCGCGCCGGCCTGACCGGAAGGTCCGCCACCGTGCAGCAGCGCGACGATGTCGAAGGATTCTGCCCGATCGACGAGCACCATCGGAGCCTTGATCAGCTGCTGGTGCACCTTGTTCGGGAAGTAGTCCTCGAGGCTCCGGCCGTTGAGCTTGAAGCCGCCGGTGCCCGGGGTGAACCGAACACGAGCAACAGCTTCCTTACGACGACCGACGGTCTGGACCGGGCGATCGAACAGGATCGGAGCGGGCGCCGCAGCGGCTGCTTCGATCTCTTCTACGACCTCGGGGTCTTCGACTGCCACGAACTCGTCCGCGGCGATCTCCACGCCATCTTCCAGGTTTTCCTGCGACGTCACGTCATTTCCCTCCGGCGCCGTCACTGGGACACCTGCTTGATCTCGAACGGAACGGGCTGCTGAGCTGCGTGCGGGTGGTTGGGTCCCGCGTAGACCTTCAGCTTGCCCGCGATGGCATTGCCGAGCTTGTTCTTGGGGATCATGCCCTTGACGGCCTTCTCCACAAGACGATCGGGGTTGTTCTCCAACACCTGTCGGGTCGAGCGCGACTTCAGACCGCCCGGGTGGCCGGAGTGGTGGTGATGGAACTTGCCGTCGAGCTTGTTGCCACTGATGGCAACCTTCTCGGCGTTGATGATGACGACGAAGTCGCCACCGTCGACGTTGGGTGCGTAGGTCGGCTTGTGCTTTCCGCGCAGAAGCGTCGCGGCCTGGACGGCAAGGCGTCCGAGCACGACGTCCGTGGCGTCGATCACATGCCAAGTCCGGGTGGTGTCCCCGGCCTTCGGGCTGTATGTAGACACAGGTTTCCTGTCTTCATGATGTCGCTGCTGGCCAAGACGAGTGAATGACCTCGGCGGCCAGTTGAGACCCGAGATCAAGAGATCGACGCGCAGCATTGTGCGCGGCGAGCCCATACACGCCAAAGAGGGACGATACCGGGAACCGGTCCCCCAGGTCAAAACGCCAACCGAGGCGCTCACCGCATCCGCACACACGTTATGCAGCGACGCGCGGCAGGCAGGGCTTCCAGTCGCGCATCGGCAATCGGTGAGCCACACCGCTCGCACGTGCCGTATGTCCCCGCCGACACCCGCACCGCGGCGGCCTCGAGCTCTCTGAGCTCGTCTTCCGCATCACGTGCGAGCGACAGTACCGCTGCTCGCTCGAACGCGATAGTCGATCCCTCGGGGTCGTGTTCGTCGTCGTCGGTCGACCACCGCGAGCCTTCGACGATCGCCCGGAACTGCGCTCGCAGCGACTCGAGCCGCGCGGCCACCAAAGCCCTCGACTCGTCGATTCGCGCGCTGTCACGGTTCATGAAGTCCAGTGAACAACGAACGCCCCGGCACGCGCAGCATTCGGCCCCAATGTCGATGGACACCGGGGCCGTGATGCACGTCGTGGATCGAGGCTTCTACGAGAAACGCGACCTGTTGAGCGCTTCCTGCTCCTGCATCCGCTGGTTGCCGGAGGTGACGGAGCCGATCAGACTCTGCAGGACGCCGTTCAGCTCAGCCTGCGCCGCATTCCACTCGGCCTGCTTGACCTGGTAAGCATCGGAGTCAGCGCCCTGCCAGGTCGCGACCAGAGGCTGGATAGTGGACTTGACCTCGTCGAGCTTTTCGTTCAGCGACGACCACTTGGTCGTCATTCCACCGGCCAGATCGCCGATAGCACCGAAGTTGTACTTGATTTCGCCGTTCATCATCGATTCCTCACGTTCGTTAGGCCGACCAGTGTCGACTCAGGGACGTTCTGTGTCTTCGGGTGACGCGATCAGAGGTTGAGGCTGCTGCCGATGGTGTTGATCTGCGCGACGTTGTCCTGCTCGGACTGGTCGTATTGCACACCGCTCGTCTTGATCGACTCGCCGATGCCGGCGAGCGCGTTCTCCAACTTGAAAGCACTCGAATCCCAGCTGGTCATGACCTGGGCGAACGTCGTCGACGCAGTGCCCTTCCAGATCCCCGAGGCCGCGAGGTCGACGTCCGCGCGCAGCGCCCGCAGCAAGCCGCCGATCTGCTCGCGCAAGCCGTCGACCTTTGCAGACACTGCGAGCATGGTCTGAATATCTGTTTCTGCCATGTCGACTCCTTCATGTTCTTCGGTTTCGAGCACTCGGGTGAATGCTCGGTCGAGGCCGGTTCACCGCGGCGCACCTGCGGAACTCCCCCTACATCTGATTGGACGCATCCGCGTAGCGGTTCGGTTCCATCCAAAGCAAACATTCTCGAAATGCCTGCACCCTCTGACCTACGAACCGGCCACCGCGAGGCTCTCGACGGCGTGCGCACAATCGTCGTGGAGTACCTCTTCGGCTCCCATCGAGCTCTGACAGCCGATGCTGATCTGCAGACCGTCGTCGACGAAGACTCGCCAGTGGACCACCGATGCGTCGCCGGGTGACTCGACGTAGGAGATGCCGACTCTCCCGCCGAAGTCGGTTGCACGCGTGAAGCTTCCGATCGTGGAGCGTTCGCCCCGAGCCACCAGTTGCTCCTCGAGATCGTCGGCGACGTCGTCGAATGTGACCGCCGGCTGGAGATCCACAGTGGCGAGCACGATTCTGCGGTCTGGGTAGTCGGGTGGCACCAGCAGAAGTCGACCGACTTCGGGACGTTCGGACCACGACGCGGGAACCTCCACGCTCGCCCTACCGAACGACGAACGCGCCACCGGAGGCGGACGGGCGTCGGTTTCGGACTCGATCGTCTCCGACGCGGAGGGCGCACCGACACTCGTCGTCTCACGACGACTCGGCGACTCGGATGACGGCGCACGGGAATTCGATGTGACTGCCGATCCGACATCGGTCGACCGAGCAGGCATCGCGACGGGCGTCGAGGAATTCGTGACGGCATCGAAAACCACGAAACCTCCGACCACCACCGCCGCGACGGCCGCCACCATTCCTGCCAGAAGTATCGGGGCACGGCGCTCGGCGCTCGGGGGCGGCGGGGTCGGGGCGTCCACGAGCCAAGCCGCCGCGCGGACGGGTCTCGGCGCTCCATCCGGCAGCAACCCCTCACGAACAGTTGGAGGATCACCCCCGTCTGCCCCACCGGCCCAGTCGGCCCCGTCTGCGATCGACCGGACCACGTCGGGTCCTCGCAGGCGATGCAATCGATGTGACGACTCTCGTAGCAGTTCCGGAACGGTTGTGTGCCTCGTCGATTCGAGGATGAACACCTCTGCCGGGCCGTTCCCGAGGAAGGCCGCCGCGCATGTCGTCACCCGCTCGTCGATGGAGGCGACGGCGTCGGCGAACGAATCGGCGAACGCGAGGTCCCGGCTGCCCAGCGCAACCCACCGGCCGGAACGCTCGTAGGGTTCCCCGGACCCGAACGACGCTGTGCTCGCCGTCAGAGCGCTCACGGTCGAACTCAGCTCGTTCAACTCGACGACGACGGCGCACGCCGGCGCACGTTCACCCGCCGACCTGACCGCTGCAGTCGCAGCGTCGACCATCACCACTTCGCGCGCGAGGGCCGACATCGCGCGTCGGACCACGCTCTGGCGATGCTCACCCCAGAACGACGGGCACACGATCTCCAGCATGTCGACGGGTCCCTGTACGCCCGACCGTCCGAGCGCATCGGCGACCGTTCCGCCGAACACGTGCTGGGCCGGAACCGGAATGGAACCGACCAGCACCTCGTCGTCGTCGACGAACGACCACGGAAAACGTTCGACTTCCGCGCTGTCCTGATGCGACTCGCGGTCCGGCTTCGAGTCGTCCGGATCGAACTCGCACCCGAGAAAGACCAGGTTCCCGGCCTTCATCGACAACGCCGTCTCGAAGCACCGAAGCGACCGACCCGAACCCGATTCGACCAGGACCGACACCGAATCGTCACCGAGGTGTACCGCGGCGTAGGTACCGGCCGAACTCATGTGGGCGACCAGGCGAGCTGAACCAGCGACTGTCCTCGCCTGTCCACGAGTACACCTCGCCCAGGTGGCATCGGCGACGGCTTCACGGTACCGATCAGATTGCCTTCGTCACGGCTACCGCTCATCACCAACCCGGGAGACACCAAATCTCGCATGCGCGAGATGATCTGGTCGTACATGGTCCGCGACGCACCGCCCGAACGGCGCGCGAGAACGAGATGCAGTCCGATGTCTCGGGCGTGCGGGAGGTAGTCGGCCAAGACGGCCAACGGATTTCCCGACGCGGTCGCGACCAGGTCGTAGTCGTCGACGATCACGAAGATCTCAGGTCCACTCCACCACGACCGTTCGCGTAGTTGTTGCGCCGTGACGTCCGGGCCAGGCATGCGTTCTGCGAGCTTCGACGCCAGTTCGTTCATCATCGTCGACAGAACCGGCTGCGACGCCGCGTAGCCAGCCAGGTGATCCGATTCGACGACACCGAGCATCGTCCGTCGATAGTCGGCCAGAATCAGTTTCACCTGCGACGGTGTGTTGGCCGCCGTCAGCGAGGAGCAGATCGACGTGAGCAACGCGGTCTTGCCACATTCGGTGTCCCCGAACACGATGAAATGCGCCTGCTCCGCGAAATCGACTGCAATCGGCTTCAATTCCGCTTCGTCGATACCGACGGGCACCCACAGTTCGGGCGTGGTCCCCCGCTGTCGTGGCCAGCGTCCGGTCAACGTGCGACGCAGTTCTTCCAATGGCAAGCTGTCCGGGAGCATCCGAACCTTCGGTGCGGATCGGCCGGCATAGCGCGCCGCGATCAGCGACACAGCCGCCTGAATACCAGAGCCGAGATCAGGGGTGGATGGCGCATCGTCGAGCCTGGGCAGCCCGATCAGCAGGTGTAGTCCGTCCTTGGTGATTCCTCGGCCGGGCCGGTTCTCGGGCACTCGCGCGGCTTTCGCACGCCCGAATTCCGAATCCGAGGCGTCCCCGAGTTTCAGTTCGACTCGAGTCCCGATGAGATCCTTGGTGGCGGGACGTATTTCGGCCCATCTGGCGGCGGTGATCAAGAGATGAACCCCGTACGACAAACCTTGTGCAGCCAGCGCTGCGAGTTGGGGCTCGAGGGGTTCGAAATCGCTTCGGATGCTCCCCCATCCGTCCACGACGAGAAAGACGTCGCCGAAGTTGTCCTCGTCGTCGATCCGCGACTCGGCCTTCCGTCGACGAAACTCCGCCATCGAGTCGATGCCGCGCTGACGGAACAGTCGTTCCCGCCGTCCGATCACGGCGGACACTTCCGCGACTGTCCGACGGACCGTGTCGACGTCCAGACGGCTTGCGACCGACCCGACGTGTGGCAGGTCGGTGAGCCCGTTCAGTGTGCCTCCACCGAAGTCGAGACAGTAGAACTGAACCTGCTCGGGCGTATGCGTCGAGGCCAGCGACATGATCAGAGTCCGCAGCGCCGTGGACTTTCCGGATTGCGGTCCCCCGACGATCGCTAGATGCCCCTGCGCCGCGGACAAGTCGATCTGCAAGAGTTCACGTCGTTGATCGAACGGCCGGTCGACGACGCCGATCGGGACTCGCAATGTCGCCGCCCGCGGATCGCCTACGGATACGGTCCCGTCGGCGAGCAGACGATCGAGCGTCGGCGACCGATCGAGTGGTGGCAGCCACACGTCGTGCGCAGGTGTTCCCTGACCTCGGACGCGGGCAACGACGACATCGAGAACGGTCCGGCCGTCCTGCCCATCTTCCCGGTCGCGTGCGGCGGGCGGTTGCGACAATTCGTCCGTCGCACTACCTGCGCGGACGGGAATGTCCGGGGCTATCGGCACGGGGAAGGCGCCGAACACCCGTGGCCGGATGTCCACCACCGAGTGCCGAGTGCCGGCCACTCTCGTGCGTGGCCGAACGTAGGGACCCGACACGTACGAGGCCGCGAATCTCATGATCTCGGCCGAATCGCACTTGAGGTATCCCGCACCGGGCTGCGCAGGGAGGTGATAGGCGTCGGGAACTCCGAGGACTGTTCGAGACTCGTTGGCCGAGAATGTCTTCAGACCGATCCGGTACGACAGGTGACTGTCGAGACCGCGGAGCTTCCCCTCTTCGAGCCGCTGGCTCGCCAGAAGAAGATGCATGTGCAGCGAGCGTCCGAGACGCCCGATCGCCACGAACAGATCGGCGAAATCCGGTTGCTGGCTGAGCAATTCGGAGAACTCGTCGACGACGATGAACAGCGCAGGCATCGGCGCCAGCGCGGCCCCAGCCGACCGCGCTTTCTCGTAGTCGGTGACATTCGCGAAGTTGCCCGCGTCGCGGAGTACCTCCTGACGCCGATTCATCTCACCCGCGAGTGCATCTTTCATCCTGTCGACCAGGGCGAGATCGTCGGACAGATTCGTGATGACGGCGGCGACGTGCGGAGCGTCTTCCAGGCCGGCGAACGTCGCACCGCCCTTGAAGTCGACGAGAACCAGATTGAGCTGGTCCGGCCCGTGCGTCGCCACCAGCCCGAGTACGAGTGTTCGGAGGAACTCCGACTTTCCGGATCCGGTCGCGCCGATACAGAGCCCATGGGGCCCCATTCCGTTCTCCGCTGATTCCTTGAGATCGATCTCCACCGGACTTCCGTCCGGCGCGACACCGATCGGGACCCGCAAACGATCTCGTCCGCGCCGCGGTGTCCATACCTGCATTGGATCGAACTCTCCGACATCGGCGATGCCGAGGAGATGGTTCCAGCTCGAGATCGACTCCGCATCGCTCACCGAGGAGTCGACACCTGCGTGCGAGGTCGTTCGGAACGGAGAGAGGCGACGTGCCACGGTCTCGGCGTTCGCCATGCTCATCGCGTCGGCATTACCGAAGACCTCGACGTTGGGTCCGCTCACCGCGCCGATGGTCCCGTTGTCGGTGAACAGTCGTAGACCGCGAGTCGACGCGAGCGAGGTCGCGAAGTCGGACAGGTCCACGACGGTGACCGATTCGAGTCCGGTGCGGATCACGTCGGTGCCACTGTTGTCGAGCAGTCCTCCGTCCACGACTATGACCAGATGCGGCACTCCAGGGGCGGGCGGAGCACCGCGAGTAAATCTGTTTCGTAGCGAGAGATGCTCGCCGAGAGCGCTTTCCAGCTCCAGAAACGAACCGTAGATCATTCGAGCGCTGCCGACCCCGTCGGTGAGGAGATCGTGCTGGGTGTGCGGTAGCCACTTGGTCCAGTCCCAGTGCATCACCGTGTCCGGCCCGCAGACCACAGCGAGCCTGACCTGGTCCGGGTCGTGAAAAGTGCACAGGGACGCCAGCATGGCGCGCACCGTCGCGCGGGCCGCATCACGGTCCCCTGCGATCGAAATGGCCGCGAATCCACGCAACGACACGGCCGTCGGCAGGTCAGCCACCACCGAATGTGCACGCACGAATCGCCTCAGTGACACAGCCGATACCGGTTCCAGTTCTTCGACCGGGCCGGTCTCGGGTGGGACCAGCCGCGTCGCAAGGCGTTGCGATCCGCGAGCAATTCGAACGTGGCAGAAGTCGGGATCTGTGCCCCTGCGTTCCCACATCCGGTAGCTACCGGCGAAGGACCACAGAACGCCGGGATCCGGGTGTGACCATTCCAACGCTGCACGCTGACTCGCCGAGGTGACACCGACATCCTTGCGCAACTGATCCAGATATCGCAGGTAGTCCTTGCGATCCTCGTTGGCCTCCGCCGTCCGGGCTCCACCGCTCTTGCCGCCGCCGGACACCATTCCCAACATCGACACCAGCATCATCGCCGGGAACATCAGCATCATCGGGTTCGCAGCCATGCCCGAGGTGAACATCAACGCAACCATGCCGACCATCGCCGCCACCATGACGACGGGCATCAGCTTCATCATCAGGTTTCCGGGCACGATCCGCGGAATTTCCGGCGGAGCCTGGAGCGCCACCTCGCCGCCCGGTGTTCGAGGAACTCCTCGACGCGCACCGCGGACGAACCGCACGGTACTCACACTGCTCCTGCAATCACGCGATCCTCAGCCCCCGCCGATCGGTATCCCCCATTACCGTCGACACACCCGTTCCCAGGCGAGTGTGTCTTCGCCCGCGAAGGCTAACGCATCGACGCGAGCTCGGCCAGCGTTCGCCTCCAGCCGCGACGGAATAGCCCGGGATCCACATCGGTTGGAAATCGAGGAGCGCAATGTGCTCGTCGAGCAGTAGATCACGCTCGATTCTCGAACCGAAAGGCTGGCATCCACCGTGTCCGTACCACTCTCCATTCTCGATCTGGCGCACATCGGCGAAGGCGAGAGCGTCCGGGACAGCTTCGATGCGAGCGTGACGCTGGCCCAGCGGGCCGAGAAGTGGGGCTACCGGCGCATTTGGTACGCAGAGCATCACAACATGCGCACCATCGCGTCGTCGGCGACCAGCGTCCTCATCGGCCACGTCGCGGCGAACACCAGCACGATCACGCTCGGGTCCGGTGGGGTCATGCTGCCCAACCACGCTCCGTTGACCATTGCGGAGCAGTTCGGGACTCTTGCGACCCTGCACCCGGGGCGGATCGATCTCGGGCTCGGACGAGCACCGGGAAGCGACCAGCAAACGATGCGTGCCATGCGTCGTGACCCGTCGTCCGCCGATCGATTCCCGCAGGACGTTCAAGAACTACAGGGCTATCTGTCGGACGAGTCGCTGGTGCAGGGCGTGGTGGCGACACCTGGAGCCGGCACCCATGTTCCGCTGTACATTCTCGGATCGTCGCTGTTCGGTGCCCAGTTGGCAGCCGCGCTCGGACTACCGTTCGCATTCGCGTCGCACTTCGCACCTGACGCACTGGAGCAGGCAGTGGCGATCTATCGCGCCGACTTCCGTCCGTCCGCCCAACTGGACGCGCCCTATGTGATCGCCGGAGTCAACGTGATCGCAGCCGACACCGAAGCCGACGCACAACGGCAGTTCCTGGCGACGAAGCGAAGCCGCGTGAGTCTCCTGCTCGGTCGTGGTCGAAAATTCACCGACGATGAGGCCGACATGCTGCTCGATGCCCCGCAAGGCCACCACATACGGCAGATGACGAAGTACTCGGCGGTGGGCACACCCTCGACGGTGAAGGACTACCTGGACCGGTTCACCCGTCACGCAGACGCTGACGAACTTATCGTCGCATCGGGTTCGGTGGATCGCGAATCCTGGTTGCGGTCCTACGAATTGCTCGCCGACGTGAGCGAATTGGCTGGCCTGGAACCAGCGGGCACCACGGCCTGACACCGCTTCCCGGTCTCGACCCGCCGTCGCCGGGAGGCTAGGTATCGTAGAGTCGCCTGCAGCCAGGGGGGATGCTTCGGCGAACAATGATTCCGGGGGGAATGCATGACGGGGGACCTTTCGCAGGCCGTGGATCGGCACGGGCTGCATGCGCGCAACGACGGCGCGGCGATTCGTGGCGATGACGCAACGATTCGTAGTGGCGACGGGCGCGGAGGCGCTGCTCCGTTGGACCTGTGCAGGCTCACGATTCTCGGCGAGTCCGTGCAGGTCGACATGGCGTTGCCCACCGATGTCCCGATTTCCTTGCTGCTACCCGGCATCGTGGACGTACTCGATTCGCGTGGCACGTCTGGGGCCACCGATCGGCAAGGCCGATCCTGGGTGCTGTCGAAGGTGGGTATGCCGCCGATCGCCGACACGTTGACGTTGAACGAGGCGTCCATTCGCGACGGTGAACTACTCGTTCTCGGGGCGGCCGACGCGCCGGCGCCGCCCCCGCTGTTCGACGACCTGATGTACGCGGTCGCCGCGACCGGCAGCGAGGCCGCCGGACTCTGGACAGCACGAACCGCCCAGCGAGTCGGCTTCGCAGTAGGCGCAATCACGATCGCGCTCGCGTGCCTCTCGCTGCTCCGACCGCTCCTCGACGACGGAGCCGGCAACGCCTCGGCCCCGGCTGAGGTCGCCGGTGTTGACGCAGGCATCGGCGCCGCGGTGGCAGCTGTGCTCTTCGTCGTGGCCGGTGCGATCGTCGGACGGTTCTACCGGGACGACCGCACCGGTGTCTTTCTTTCGGGGTGCGCTCTCCCGCTGATGTTCACCTCCGGGGTTCGTTTCGTACCAGGCAATTTCGGCGCACCCCATCTTCTTCTGGGTGGCGCGCTCGTCGGTGCGTCGGCAATCCTTGCACTGCGCTTGGGAAACCACGGCACGGCGTTGTTCACTGCAGCGGCGTCCGCCGCGGGACTTGCCTGCGGCGCATCCACACTCATGCTGTTCGTCGAGCTGCCGCTCACCACGGTAGGCGCCGGAACTGCGGTGATCGGGTTGGCGGGCCTCGCGATCGCGCCACGTATCTCGATGATGCAGGCGAGACTCCCGCTGCCTCCGGTACCGACAGCAGGCGCGCCGCTCGACGAAAACGACGAGGAGAACCAACCGTCTACCGCCGATCTGGCGCATCTCGCGCGCCGCGCGCGTAGCTACCTCACCGGCCTCGTGTGCGCAGCGTGTGCCGCCGCGGCCACGGGCGCCCTTCTCGCCGCACTGGGATCGGATTCTGTCGACCGGATCTATTGGCCGGGAATTGCACTGGCGCTCGCGACTGCTCTGATACTCGTGCTCCGCGGGCGTACGTTCGCCGAGGTTCATCACGCCGTTCCCCTCGTCGCCGGAGGTTCGACCATTGTCCTCGTCCTGACCTCCTCCGTGGTGTTCGCAGAACGTGACCAACCACTCGCGATCTTCACAGCATGCGTCCTTCTCACTCTGGTCGCATTGTTCTTCGGATCGTTCATCCCGGCCAGGGAGTACTCGCCGGTGTTGCGACGGGCAGCGGAACTCGTCGAGTACGCGGCGATCGCGGTCGTGATTCCGGTGGCCTGCTGGGTATGTGGCCTGTACTCGGCGATGCGGGCCCTGTGATCGGCCGAAGGCCGATCTGGTTCCCGCTGCGCGCACTGTTCGTCGTCGGTACCGCAGCACTTCTCGGTACGTCGACGCTCGGTGCGGGATTCGCCGCTGCGGAACGGCCCGTCGTCGACCCTGCTTTGCTGCCCGCGCCCGCCCCTGCCGCTCCGCCGGAACCGACCGAGCAACGAAACGCCTGCGTAGCCGTGTCGGCGGTACCCGACGGCACGGGGGTCCCCGACGAGATCGGAACCTTGGACTTCGGCGCGGTCTGGCCTGTCACCCGAGGCGCAGGCCAGCTCGTCGCCGTAGTCGACACCGGTGTGTCCCCGCACCCCCGGTTGCCTGGCCTGCGCCCGGGAGGCGACTACGTCCATACCGGAGACGGCCTGTCGGACTGCGACGCGCACGGGACACTGGTGGCAGGCCTCATCGCGGCGACGCGAGAGCCGGGCAGCGGCTTCTCCGGTGGCGCCCCCGAAGCCCAGATCATCTCGATCAGACAGTCCAGCAACGCTTTTCAGCGCGAGCGACAGGCAGGTGAAGAGGAAGGCGACTCGTCGGTCGAGAATGCAACCGGTTACGGCAATGTGATGACGATGGCCATGGCCGTCAGAACGGCAGCCGACCTCGGCGCAACGGTCATCAACATTTCCGAGGTGGCGTGCGTTCCTGGTGGCACCCGCGTCGCGGACGGACCGCTCGGCGCTGCGATCGACTACGCGGCCCGAGTAAAGGATGTCGTGGTCGTCGCCGCTGCCGGAAACACCGGCGGCGCCGGCGGATCTGCCTGCTCGAGCCAGAACCCGTCACCGGACCCGGCCGACCCCTTTGCGGACCAGTGGAATCGCATCGCGACCGTAGCCACACCCGCCTGGTTCGACGACCAGGTACTCACGGTCGGTTCGGTCGATTCCAGCGGCGCCCCAGCGGCTTTCACGTTGGCCGGTCCATGGGTCGACGTTGCGGCCCCGGGCACGTCGATGACGTCTCTGTCACCGACCGGCACGGGACTCGTCAACGGCACCGTGGACAACCAGGGGAACATCGCACCCATCCAGGGCACCAGCTTTTCGGCACCTCTTGTCGCCGCGGTCGCAGCGCTCGTTCGTGCTCACCGGCCCGAACTCGATGCAGCCCAGGTCATCGAACGCATCGAAGCGACGGCGCACGCACCCGCAGAGGGATGGAACCCGCTCGTCGGTCATGGCGTCGTCGATCCGCTGGCCGCAGTCACCGGTCAAGTCGACGGCCTCCGAGGCACGGCTCCCGCAGACGCAGTCGCAATCCCCATGCCGACCGTACCGCTCCCGCCCGACACGAGACCGCGCTCCGTCGCCCTTGCCGGTGCCGCCGCCGTCGGTGTAGTTCTCGTCCTCGGTCTCGGTATATCGATTCCCCTTCGAAAAAGGGTACGACCTCATTCGGCCGGAAGTGCGGTCGCGTCCGGGTCCGGCCCGAGACCGTCGTGAGCAGTCAACGCTGCTGCGCGACTCAGCGTCGGTCCGACACCCAGCAGTTCGACGATCGGCCAAGGCGCCGGGGCGGCAGCTCCGAATCCCAGGGCCTTCGCCGCGTCCCCGTCCGCGACACCGAACCGAACACCGGTATCCGCCACATAGAAATATGCGTCGCGTCGCAGACTCGTCGGTGAAATGCCCGTGGTCTGCACGAAACCGCCACTGCCGGGCGCGAGGTAGACCTCGTCTGCTTCTGGACCGCCCCCGTCGGCCTGCGCCAGTCCGACCGGGTGCGCCGACTCCTCCAACGGCAAGGTGCGACCCGCAGACGTGACCACACGCGCGGTCGGTCCACCATCGGGAGCAGCCTGCGGAAGCCAGGACACACATGCAACCGGCTCGGCGCCACTGTCGACGATCGTCGGCCGAGCCGACGGAAAGGTATCGACGGCAAGCACATCGGCCGTCGGTGCCCGACGCAGAACATCCGGGTTGAGTGAATCGATCTCCGGACTCCCCTGCGAATCGGCGAACTTGATCAGTTGCGCGGTGGCCTCGGTGATCGACTGGATTCCCTCTGCCAGCACCACGTAGTACCGGACGTCCACCCCCGACACCTTCACCACGGACCCGATCGTCTTGCCCGCGATTTCGTAAGACGGTAGCTGTCCCGCCAGTGGAACAACGGGTGGGACGATCGCCGGAACCACTGGAACCGCGTTCACCAGTGCCGAACTCACGTCCGAGGGCGTTTCACCCTCGAGCCCGAGAGCCCGGACCACCGAACGATCCGCCAGATCGATCCGCGCTCGAACTCCCCCGTAGACCAGGAAGACCCCGTCTGGAGTTCGCCACAGAAACGCGTCGGTATCGCCGAGCGGCGCGTTCCCGTCGTCGTAGTGCGGCTCACCGGCCATCACCGACGTACCCGCCACCGCCCCCGTGCTGCCGAGAGTGTCACACACGCTCCAACCGACCGCCGCTCCGTCGACATCGTAGGGCAAAGACGAAGGCGCACCGGGTATTCCGACCAACGACCCACGTTGTTTCCCTGCCAGTTCCGATTCCTTGACTATCGTCGGATTCTCAGCCTGGCCCACGATCAACCGCGCCGATGCCAGATTGAGAACCGGATGCACGACGTCGTCCAATCGCACGAACATCGCTCCTGAATCCTTGCCGACGATGATCGACGCATCTCCGATCTTGTCCTGTGGACGAAGAAGCGCCAGGGCAGCACACCCGGCAAGCCCCAGGCACGCGACCACCAAACCCACAGCCAGCGCCCGGAATTGAGAGCGCATGGGGTCGTGCAACATCCGCACATCACGACGGACCAGCGCATGTTCCATCCGTCGGACAAGAAATCTGTACCCGCCGACCTGCCACTTGGTTGTCGGCGTCGCCGCCACGGTCCCCCCTACCGATAGTCGACCGACGTTCCCCCCGCCGGCCCCGGCCGTCACAGTACCTACTCCCGGGTCGGTGTGCGATAGAGTCCTCCCGACGAGTCGCGTGGGGACCCGGCTCGTCGATCGACATTCTCGGGGGGAGGAATCGCGCCATGGCTGAGCTGCTCGGCCGCCGCAGCCGTCACAGTGTCGGGCTTCGTGTGCCGACATTGAGGCGTGCGCTCGGCGTCGAGGTCGTCGCCGTTCTGGTGTGCTCCCTCGCGCTGGCCGCACGCATCCCTGCGCAGACCGCTCTGATGGTCGGCGTTCCACTCGCCGTTCTCCCGTTCTTCGTGTTCTCGGGCCGCACGCTGCTGGACTGGGCGATCACCGCCTTCGAGTACGCCACCGGATCGGTTCCGACAACCGGTGTCACCTCCGACTACACCGATCCCGACGGCACGACGATGGGTGTGCACCGACTCGACAGCCGCGCCTCGTGCGTCCTGGAACTCCGACCGGCCCCTGGAGCGACCACTCGGCTCGGACGCTCCGGTGCCACCTCGGATTTTTCGCTCGACCTGTCGACATGGGCGCACTGCCTTGTCCAGCACGACATCTCACTGAGCGGTATCACGGTTGTCTCGCACGGTGTGCGTACGGCATCGGGATCACCGGCGACCGATGTTTACGAGCATCTGATCGGCCCCCTACCTGCGGTGGCCTCGCGGACAGTATGGGTGACCGTAACCCTCGACGTTCGCACCAACCGTGACGCGGTGGAGGCACGCGGCGGCGGGCACCTCGGCGTGCATCGAACGGTGTCGATAGCTACGCAACGCGTCGCGCGGGCACTGCAGGCACGGGGGGTTGATTCACGGCTACTCACCCGCCACGACATACGATCTGCAGCGACGCACATGTGCCGAGGTGTCCCGCTCGATGCACTCACCGAGAACTGGCGCTCGGCGCCACTGCCCGGCGTCATCAGTACCGGGTTCGGACTCGAGTGCCGCGCGTTGGACGACAGTGCGCTCGCCGATATCTGGGCTGTGCCTGCACTGTCCACCTCCGTCGTACTGCGACTGTCGCCCAGTGCCACAACCGATCACATCGCACTGAGCGGATCCTGCGGCTTCGTCACTCGGACAGCCGCGCCGACACCTCCACTTGCCGGCTCGGTCTCGATGAGGGGTAGGCAGCGTGAAGCGCTGCTGACATCGCTGCCGCTGGCGATCACTGTTCCAGGCCGCGGCGAACCGGTTCGTGACATACCCGCCGCCAGGGTCGCCGCACTACGAATTCCCACGTCCGGCTGCGGACAGCTTGTCGGCTCCGATTCCTCGGGTCACGGTGTCGCCGTGCGAATCCACGGCTCGGATCTCGCGTCCGTTCACGTCGCAGGCGAGCTGTACCTCGCCCAGCAGCTCGTGTTCAGAGCGATCGCCACGGGCGCACGAATACTGGTTCGCACCGATCGACCGCACGCGTGGGGACCTCTCGTCGACTCGGTGGCTACGCCTGACCGACTGCTGCTCGACGGCGGTCCACACCGCACTGGGACGAGAATCGACCTCGTCGTTCACGACTTCTCCAGTGAAGTCGACACACCAGCACCGTTTCGACACGACGGCATCACCGTGCTCACGCTGACCGAGCACAGCCCCCGCACACCGATGTCGGATCCCGACGTGTCCATTGTTCAACCAGGAGCTGCGGGAGACCGAATTCGGCTCCGCACCCAGCGTTCGGAGACGGAATTGGTGCTCGTCACCATTCCACAGGAAACAGCGTTCATCGGTCGACCCCGAAGCCTTCGACAGGCGAGCAATTCCTACTGACCCGGGTACGGCCGGGATGCCCGCAACGTCTTTGCTGCTGTTGCCCACCACTGCACTTGGTCGAGCATTCGAGCGGCCGAATCCACGGCCGGCCCGTCGACCACCACTGGGTCGGCCCCGAACGTCTTTCGGGCTCGTGGGAATCCGACGCTGTCGCGTACCGAGACCATGTGCAACTCCGCAGCGACCTGTCGCAGTTGTTCGACTGCTCGTGCACCGCCGTAAAGGCCACCGTACGAGACGAATCCGACCGGTTTGCCGCGCCACTCGTACTTGACGGTGTCGAGCGCGATCTTCAACGAACCTGGGTAGCCGTGGTTGTACTCCGGCGTCACCAGCACAACCGCGTCGGCGGAGGAGACCGCAGCTGCCAACATATCCGCGCCCGGCGAGGGAGACAGATCCGCGGGCAGGTCCAAGTCCATGAGATCGATCGTGTTCGCCACGAACCCGGACCGTTCAGCGACGGTGCGCACGAACCACTCCGCAACCGTCGGCCCGAGCCTGCCCGGCCTGACGCTTCCGACGACGACAGCGAGTTCGATGGGCGTAATGGTCACCGAGTCAGCTTATTCCCCGGCGTTTCAGCAACATTCCTCGGACGCCGGTACCGCCGACCGTACCTCGCGCGTCGCACTGTTGCGCGCTGCAAGATCGTGTGCCGCCGGGTAGTCCACCGCAACCAGCGACAATCCATGTGCGGGTGCGACTGTCACCGAACTCGAGCGTGAACGTGTGTCGAGTAGCGCTGCAGTCCACTCCGGGGTTCGCCTTCCCTCCCCTACTGCCTGCATCGCCCCGACGAGGCTCCGGACCATCGACCAGCAGAACGCGTCGGCGCTGACGTATGAGGTGATGCGGTCGCCCTCCTGCTCCCAATCGAAGCGTTGCAACTGACGCACCGTCGTCGCACCGTCTCGTCGTTTGCAGAACGCCGCGAAGTCGTGCAGTCCGATCAGCCGCGAGGACGCGTCACGGACCGAGGCGAGGTCGATCTCGCGCGGCCACGAGACGACACTGCGGACCTCCAGAGGGTCGACACCGTATCGCGCAGTACTGAACCGGTATTCGTAATGGCGTCGCAACGCCGAGAATCGCGCATCGAAGTCCGCGGTGACTTCGGAAATGGCTTTCACCCGCACGTCGGTCGGCAGGAACCGAGCAAGCCTACGTACGAGCCTCTGGGGTTCGTCGATTCCGCCGACGATATCGACGTGAGCAACCTGTCCGTTCGCATGCACACCGGCGTCGGTGCGTCCTGCCACGGTCAGCTCGATCGACTGGCGCAACACCGTCGACAGCGCGTCTTCCAGCACCCCGCACACGGTTCGAATTCCTGGCTGGCGCGCCCAACCGGAGAACTCGGTGCCGTCGTAGGCGATGTCCAATCGAAATCTGGTGGGGACCGAAAAAGCGGACCCGCCATTCCCGGTAGGAATGGCGGGCCCGCTTCGGTCGTACTCCGAAACCAAGAGGACTAGTCCTTCTTGGCTTCTTCTGCGTCGGACGCGTCCGACGCGTGTGCGTCCTTGTCTTCGATGCCGTCGACGACTGCTTCGGCGTTCTCGACCTCGGCGTCGGTCGCGTCGGCTTCGACAGCCTCGACGACGTTCTCCGCAGCCGGTGCAGCGGCAGGCGCCTGCGAAGCCTTCACGCGACGAGCGCGATCTGCTTCGTTGGACACCGTCTGCTCGTTGACGAGCTCGATGATGGCCATCGGCGAGTTGTCACCCTTGCGGGGGACGGTCTTGATGATGCGTGTGTAACCACCGTCGCGATCGGCGAAGAATGGCCCGATCTCGGCGAAGAGCTTGTGCACGACATCTTTGTTGTTGATCGTCTTGAGTACCTCACGACGATGAGCCAGATCACCCTTTTTGGCATGGGTGACGAGCTTCTCGGCGTGGGGACGAAGGCGCTTGGCCTTCGACTCGGTCGTGGTGATGCGGCCGTGCTCGAAGAGTGCCGTCGCCAGGTTGGCCAGGATGGCCTTCTGGTGCGACGCCGACCCGCCGAGACGGCGGCCCTTGGTGGGCTTGGGCATGATGAATCTCCTAGTAAGAGCTCCAGCGAGCTGATTACAGCTGTTCTGTCTCGGCGTAGTCCTGCTCGGCGCCTTCGCTGTCTGCGAAGGAACTAGCGTCTGTGTCGCTCCACGTTCCCGTGGTGGCGTCGTATCCGGGCACGGTGGTCGGATCGAAGGACGCGGGGCTGTCCTTGAGCGAAAGGCCGAGCGAATGCAGCTTGACCTTCACCTCGTCGATGGACTTCTGTCCGAAGTTACGAATGTCCAGCAGATCGGACTCGGTACGACCAACCAGCTCGCCGACGGTGTGAACACCCTCGCGCTTGAGGCAGTTGTAGGAACGAACCGTCAGGTCCAGATCCTCGATGGGGAGTCCGAAGGAAGCGATGTGATCGGCCTCGGCGGGCGAGGGTCCGATCTCGATTCCTTCTGCTTCGACGTTCAGCTCACGGGCGAGACCGAAGAGCTCAACCAGGGTCTTGCCCGCCGAAGCGAGCGCGTCCCGCGCGGTGATGGAGTTCTTGGTCTCCACGTCGAGAACGAGCCGATCGAAGTCGGTGCGCTGTTCGACGCGAGTGGCCTCCACCTTGTAGGTGACCTTGAGCACCGGCGAGTAGATCGAGTCGACCGGGATACGGCCGATCTCTGCGCCGGACGCCTTGTTCTGGACGGCAGGGACGTAACCGCGGCCGCGCTCGACTACGAGCTCGACCTCCAGCTTGCCCTTGTCGTTCAGGGTCGCGATGTGCAGATCCGGATTGTTCACCGTGACGCCTGCCGGGGGAACGATGTCGCCTGCAGTGACAGCGCCTGGGCCCTGTTTGCGGACGTACATGGTGACCGGCTCGTCCTCTTCGGAACTCACGACGAGGCCCTTGAGGTTCAGGATGATGTCGGTGACGTCTTCCTTGACTCCGGGGACCGTGGTGAATTCGTGGAGGACGCCGTCGATACGGATGCTGGTGACAGCAGCGCCGGGGATCGACGACAGAAGGGTACGGCGGAGCGAGTTGCCGAGGGTGTAACCGAAGCCAGGCTCGAGCGGCTCGATGACGAATTTCGAGCGGTTGTCGGCGATGACCTCTTCGGTCAACGTCGGGCGCTGTGAAATGAGCATTGTGTGTTCCTCCTGTACGGACGTCCGCTATTTGACGTCCACGTGTGGAGGCGAGAACGCCTGCGAGTGTCGGGTGTGACACTCGCAGGCGCGCTTCGCCTTACTTCGAGTAGTACTCGACGATGAGCTGCTCCTGGAGCGGCACATCGATCTGTGCGCGCTCCGGTACCCGGTGAACCAGGATACGAAGACGGTTCGGAACGACCTGCAGCCACGGAGCCACGGGACGATCGCCGTAGCTCTCGCGTGCGATCTGGATCGGCAGAGTCTGTGCCGACTTCTCGCGGACATCGATGATGTCGTACTGCGAGACGCGGTAGCTGGGGATGTCCACTCGCTTGTTGTTGACGAGGAAGTGGCCGTGCGTGACCAGCTGGCGCGCCTGACGACGGGTACGTGCCAGTCCGGCACGGTAGACCACGTTGTCGAGACGAGTCTCGAGGATCGTCAGCAGGTTCTCACCGGTCTTGCCGGGGCGCCTGTTGGCTTCCTTGTAGTACAGACGGAACTGCTTCTCCATGACGCCGTAGGTGAAGCGAGCCTTCTGCTTCTCCTGCAGCTGGAGCAGGTACTCGCTCTCCTTGATCCGCGCGCGGCCGTGCTGGCCGGGCGGGTAAGGACGGCGCTCGAACGCCTGGTCGCCTCCGACGAGGTCGACGCGCAGACGACGCGACTTGCGGGTGATAGGACCGGTATAACGTGCCATTTTCTAAACCTTTCCTTCCCGCTAGACCCGACGCCGCTTGGGCGGACGGCAGCCGTTGTGCGGCTGAGGGGTGACATCGGAGATGGTGCCGACCTCGAGGCCAGCGGCCTGAAGCGAGCGGATCGCGGTCTCACGGCCGGAGCCGGGACCCTTGACGAACACGTCGACCTTCTTGACGCCGTGTTCTTGCGCCTTGCGGGCAGCGCTTTCGGCTGCGAGCTGGGCGGCGAACGGCGTCGACTTGCGCGAGCCCTTGAAGCCCACGTGGCCCGACGACGCCCACGAGATGACATTGCCGGCCGGGTCGGTGATCGACACGATCGTGTTGTTGAACGTGCTCTTGATGTGCGCAGATCCGTGCGGGACGTTCTTCTTGTCCCTGCGACGCGTCTTCTGCGCCTTCTTCGGACCGGTACCGCGTGCTTTAGGGGGCATTACTTCGCCTTCTTCTTGCCGGCAATGGTGCGCTTGGGGCCCTTACGGGTGCGCGCATTGGTCTTGGTGCGCTGTCCACGGACGGGCAGACCACGACGGTGGCGAAGGCCCTGGTAGCAGCCGATTTCGATCTTGCGACGGATGTCGGCCTGAACCTCGCGGCGCAGGTCGCCCTCGACCTTGAGGGACTCCTCGATGTACTCGCGGAGCTTGGTCAGATCTTCGTCGGCCAAATCCTTGCTGCGCAGATCCGGGTTGACCCCGGTTGCGTCGAGGATTTCCTTGGAGCGGGTACGGCCTACGCCGTAGATGTAAGTCAGTGCGATCTCCATGCGCTTTTCGCGCGGCAGATCCACACCTGCGAGACGTGCCATGTGGCAATCCTTTTCTTGTCCGGAGGTCTGCTCCCAGTCCGTCCCCTGTGTTCTTCTCACCGCTGGGGTGTGAAGCGTCTTTCAACTAACTCAGTGGGGCCCCGGCCTCCGTGCCGGGGGTATGCCGCAACGCGTATGTCGCGGTTGGTGCTGGGAGGTCATCTTCTAGCTATGTGCCAAGCAGAAATGCGAATGCTCGGTGGTTATCCCTGACGCTGCTTGTGACGCAGGTTGTCGCAGATCACCATGACTCGCCCATTACGACGAATCACCTTGCACTTCTCGCAGATCTTCTTGACGCTCGGCTGAACCTTCACGTCGTTTGATCTCCTGTGTGTAGCTCGCGCGTCGGTGACCCGAAGCAGCGAGCATGGTTCTCTCCGACCGGACATGGCCGGAGAAGCTCTTACTTGTAGCGGTAAACGATGCGTCCACGCGTGAGGTCGTACGGAGAAAGCTCCACTACGACGCGATCCTCCGGGAGGATACGAATGTAGTGCTGGCGCATCTTTCCGCTGATGTGTGCGAGTACCTTGTGGCCGTTCTCGAGCTCAATGCGAAACATCGCATTGGGCAAGGGTTCGACTACCCGGCCCTCGACCTCGATGGCACCGTCTTTCTTAGCCATATCCTCCGCGTCCCTGGCGTTATACCTGGTTGATTGCATCTGTTTTCCGTCAACGTGATGCACACTGGCCGTCGACACGAAATCGAAGGTTTCACCGGATGAACGAGGGCCAGGCTTGCGCAGGCATGCGAACAACCGGCGCGCAGAGCGCACCGTCGACCTATGTTACCGGTAAACGACCACCAGGCCAAATGCGCTCGAACCGGCCCGTGCCAGTCGGGCGGACTACTCCGGGCGGAGGGTCAGGATTCGAGGACCGTCGTCGGTGACCGCAACGGTGTGTTCCCAGTGTGCGGCGCGAGATCCATCGGTGGTGACGACAGTCCAGTCGTCGTCCAGGATTTCCGTCTCGTACGTACCGAGCGTCAGCATCGGTTCGATGGCGAGCGTCGAACCCACTACGAGTTCGGGTCCCTTACCGGGCGCGCCCTCGTTCGCGAGGAACGGTTCCATGTGCATCTCACGGCCGATGCCGTGGCCGCCGTAACCGTCGACGATGCCGTACTTGCGGCCGTGCAGCTTTTCCGCTGCGTACGTTCCGTTCTCGATGGCGTGCGAGACGTCTGTGAGTCGGTTGCCGGGCAACATCGCGGCGATGCCGGCTTCCATCGACAGTCGCGTCGCTTCACTGAGAAGCGCGTCGGCCTCGATGATGTGCCCGATGCCGAAGGTCCACGCCGAATCCCCGTGCCAGCCGTCGAGAACTGCGCCACAGTCGATCGAGATCAGATCGCCTTCGACCAGGATGTCGTCGGCCGACGGTATTCCATGTACGACACGGTCGTTCACCGATGAGCAGATGCTGCCGGTGAAGCCGTGGTATCCGAGAAACGAGGGGACCGCCCCGGCTTCTCGGATCACCGATTCTGCAACGCGATCCAGATCGAGAGTCGATACGCCGGGCTTGGCCGCGTCACGCACGGCAACCAGAGCAGCGCCGACCACGGCACCCGCAGCAGCCATGGCGTCGAGCTCCCCTGGGCTGCGAAACGGTACTACCTTGCGCTTGCGACCGAACGCCATTACTTGTCGAGATCCTCGATCGCCTTCAATGCCCGAGCGCTGACTTCCTCCACGTCGCCCATCGCGTCGACCGCGAGGATCTGGTCGCGGTAGTGGTCGAGAAGTGGAGCCGTCTCGTCCCGGTACACCTTGAGCCGGTTCCGGATGACGTCTTCCGTGTCGTCTGCGCGACCGCGGGAGAGCATGCGCGTGACGACGATGTCCTCGTCGACGACGAACGACAGGACAGCGTCGAGCTTCGCTCCCAGGTCCGCCAGAATGTCCACCAGCGACTCGGCCTGGCCGACGGACCTCGGAAAGCCATCGAGAAGGAATCCGTTGACTGCGTCGGGTTCGGCGAGGCGGCTGCGAACCATGTCCACGGTCAGCTCGCTCGGCACGAGGTCGCCCGCATCGAGGTACTTCTTCGCTTCGATTCCCAGTGGTGTCTGCTCACCGATGTTCGCGCGGAACAGGTCACCGGTCGAGATGTGGGGTACGCCCAACTTCTGCGAGAGAACTTCAGCCTGGGTGCCTTTGCCTGCACCGGGAGGACCAAGTAGAACGAGTCTCACTTGAGGAACCCTTCGTAGTTACGCTGCATCAACTGACTTTCGATCTGCTTCACGGTATCGAGACCGACGCTGACCATGATCAGCACTGCGGTGCCACCGAACGGCAGGTTCTGCCCGCCACCGGAGCTTCCGATATCGAGGAACAGGTTGGGCAGCACGGCGATGGTGCCCAGGTAGATCGCGCCCGGCAGGGTTATCCGACTGAGCACGTAATTCAGGTAGTCGGCGGTCGGCCTGCCCGGACGAATTCCGGGGATGAACCCACCGAACTTCTTCATCTCGTCGGCCCGTTCCTCCGGATTGAAGGTGATGGCGACGTAGAAGTAAGTGAAGAAGACGATGAGTCCGAAGTAGGTAGCGATGTACACCGGGTTGGCCGGGTTCACCAGATACTCGTTGATGATTCGCTGCCACCAGGACGGATCCGTCGCGGTACTCGCAGATGTGAGCTGAGCGATGAGGTTCGGCAGGTACAGCAGCGAGGACGCGAAGATCACCGGGATGACGCCGGCCTGGTTGACCTTCAGCGGCAGGTACGTCGACGATCCGCCGTACATCTTGCGTCCGACCATGCGCTTGGCGTACTGGACCGGGATACGACGCTGACCCTGCTCGACGAACACGACGCCGGCGATGATCAGGAACGCGGCGACGCAGACCATCGCGAAGACGAGGCCTCCGCGGCTGTCGAGAATGGACTTGCCTTCCGACGGAATACGCGAGGCGATTCCGGCGAAGATGAGAAGCGACATGCCGTTGCCCACGCCGCGTTCGGTGATGACCTCACCGAACCACATGACCACCGCTGCACCCGCCGTCATGACGAGAACGATGATCACCAGGCCGAAGATGCTTTGGTCGGCAATGATGTCCTGCTGGCATCCCTGGAGGAGCTGTCCACGCGAGGCGAGAGCGACGAGACCGGTGGCCTGCAGAATCGCGAGCGCGATCGAGAGATAACGCGTGTACTGCGTCATCTTGGCCTGGCCGGACTGGCCTTCCTTGCGGAGTTCCTCGAACTTCGGGATGACCACTGTCAGAAGCTGAACGATGATGCTCGCGGTGATGTACGGCATGATGCCGATCGCGAAGACCGACAGCTGCAGTAGCGCGCCACCGGAGAACAAGTTGATGAGCGAGTAGATACCCGCTTGGTCGCCACCGGAGACCTGGTCGATGCAGGCTCGGACGTTGGCGTAATCCACACCGGGGGACGGAAGAGTAGCGCCGAAGCGATACAGGGCCACCAGACCGAGTGTGAAAAGGATCTTCCGTCTCAGGTCAGGAGTCCTGAGGGCCGACACGAAGGCGGAAAGCAAAGATCCTCCTGGCACGACTGCGTTGGTGTCGAAACATCCCTCGAACCCGAATGGGCACTCGGGGCGTTCGACCTTGGACTGCGGACGATATGGATCGCCCGCATGAAAGGCATTGTCACTGAACTCTAGAACTCTAACAGTGCGCGGCGGACCGCCCGTCGGTCAGTCTGCACCCGGCCCGATGGGCTCGGTACATACCTACCCGCAGCGGGACCGACCCTGCACCGTTGTAGACCCGCAATGGCACCGATGGCCGCAGCGTGGGCCTCTTTCGAGGCTTGCCGCTGCGGCCATCGACACACTATTGCTCACTTCGACGACAAGTCGACGTGGCTATACCTCGGTTGCGCTACCGCCTGCAGCAGCGATCTTTTCCTTGGCAGAGCCTGTGAACTTGTTGACGGAGATGTCGACCTTGACGGTCAGCTTTCCGTCGCCGAGCACCTTGACGGGCTCGTTCTTGCGAACCGCACCCTTGGCGATCAGCTCGGCGATGCCGACCTGGCCACCCTCGGGGAACAGCCGCTCGATGTCGCGAAGGTTCACGACCTGGAACTCGACACGGTTCGGGTTGGTGAAGCCCTTGAGCTTCGGGAGACGCATGTGAAGGGGCATCTGGCCACCCTCGAAGCGTGCCGGCACGTTCTTGCGTGCGCCGGTTCCCTTGGTACCGCGACCTGCGGTCTTGCCGCGCTTGCCACCTTCACCACGGCCGACGCGAATCTTCGTCGACTTGGATCCGGGAGCAGGACGGAGGTGATGCAGTTTGATGGTCATGGCTAGACCTCCTCAACAGTTACGAGGTGGCGGACAACATTGACCAGACCTCGGGTCTGCGGGGTGTCGTCACGGACGACGGACTGGCGAATGCCTTTGAGTCCGAGGGTCCGCAGGCTGTCCCGCTGGTTCGACTTCTGGCCGATGGTGCTCTTGATCTGAGTGACCTTCAGCTGTGCCATTACTTCACCGCTCCTGCCTGTGCACGCGCACGAAGCATTCCGGCGGGAGCAACCTCTTCGAGGGTCAGACCGCGACGAGCTGCGACCTCCTCGGGACGCTGCAAGCCCTTGAGCGCTGCCACGGTGGCGTGCACGACGTTGATCGCGTTGTCGCTACCGAGCGACTTCGAGAGCACGTCGTGGATGCCTGCGCACTCCAGCACGGCGCGAACAGCACCACCGGCGATGACTCCGGTACCGGCACTGGCCGGACGGAGCATGACGATGCCTGCTGCTGCTTCACCCTGGATGGGGTGCGTGATGGTTCCGCCGATCATCGGGACACGGAAGAAGCTCTTGCGAGCCTCCTCGACGCCCTTCTGGATCGCCGCGGGAACTTCCTTGGCCTTGCCGTAGCCGACGCCGACCAAGCCGTTGCCGTCTCCGACGATGACGAGGGCGGTGAAGCTGAAGCGTCGACCACCCTTGACCACCTTGGACACGCGGTTGATCGCGACTACGCGCTCGATGAAGTTCGACTTCTCGGCAGCGTTTCCGCCACGCGAGTTGTCGCGACGGTCGCGTCCACCACGGTTGTCACCGCGGTTGTCGCCACCACTGTTCGGTCCACTGTTCTGTCCGGCGGGGCCGCTTCCACCGTCACGCCGTTGACGTCCCGGCATCAGGCTGTCCTTCCGTTGTCAGTAAGAGTCATCAGAATGCCAACCCACTCTCGCGGGCAGCATCTGCCAGAGCCGCGATACGGCCGCTGTAGTTGTTGCCGCCACGGTCGAACACGACCGCGTCGATTCCGGCAGCCTTCGCGCGGCTGGCGATGAGCTCGCCGACCTTTGCGCTCTGGGCCTTCTTGTCTCCGTCGAGTGCGCGCACGTCGGCCTCGATCGTCGATGCGCTGGCCAGCGTGTGGCCCGCGAGATCGTCGACCAACTGGACGTGGATGTGCCGTGCGGAGCGGTTGACGACCAAGCGCGGACGCTCGGGCGTTCCGGAGATCTTCTTGCGAAGGCGGAAGTGACGACGCGCCTTCGACAAGCGACGCTTCGTCGACACGTCGGTTCCGCGAGGTGTGCGGTCGACCTTCGCCTTGTCTGCTGTTTGCTGGCTCATATCACTTACCCGTCTTTCCGACCTTGCGGCGGATAACTTCACCCTCGTAGCGGATGCCCTTGCCCTTGTACGGGTCGGGGCGCCGCAGACGACGAATGTTGGCCGCGATCTGGCCGACCTTCTGCTTGTCGATACCGATGATGGTGAATCGCGTGGGCGACTCGACCGTGAACGTGATGCCCTCCGGTGCTTCGATCAGCACGGGGTGGCTGTACCCGAGAGCGAACTCGAGGTCCTTGCCCTTGAGCACAACGCGGTAACCGACGCCGTGGATCTCCATCTTGGTGGTGTAACCGTTGGTGACACCGGTGATGAGATTGGCAACGAGGGTGCGCGAAAGGCCATGCAGCGAGCGACTACGGCGCTCGTCGTCCGGACGGGTGACGGCGATGGTGCCGTCGTCCGCGCGTGCGATCTGGATGGGCTCGGCGATTGTCAGGTTCAAGGCACCCTTGGGTCCCTTGACTGCAACATTCTGGCCGTCGATCGTGATGTCGACGCCCGCGGGGACCGTGACCGGCAATTTTCCAATACGTGACATGGTGGTGGCCTCCCCTACCAGACGTAGGCGAGGACTTCTCCGCCCACACCCTGCTTGGCCGCCTGACGCTCTGTGAGCAAACCGGTGGACGTGGAGATGATCGCCACGCCCAGGCCGCCGAGAACCTTGGGCAGATTGGTGGATTTTGCGTACACGCGAAGGCCAGGCTTCGAGATGCGGCGCACGCCTGCGAGGCTGCGCTCGCGGCTGGGTCCGTACTTGAGATCGACGATGAGGGTCTTGCCCACCTCGGCGTCCTCGGTACGGAAATCGGAGATGTAGCCCTCACGCTTGAGGATCTCGGCGATGTTCGCCTTCAGCTTCGAGTGGGGAAGCTTCACCTCATCGTGGTACGCCGAGTTGGCGTTGCGCAGACGGGTCAAGAAGTCTGCAATTGGATCGGTCATCGTCATGGTGTGACCTGTGCACCTTTCTCGCAGCGGTTCCCATGCAGCACGCGCGAACTGGTGCCCCTGGGGTCTCGAAAACCCCGGCGGGCCTGGTTCGTCACATCGTGGGCCTACAGCGAAGTGAACATGTCCTGACCGACTGTTGCCGGTCAGGGGTTGCGCTCCAAGCAGTGCATCGCTGCACTGCCAGGTGTTACGAGCTTCCGCGTGTTCGACATGCTGACGTGCGGAGAACTCGAGGTTGCGTCAATATTGCAAGGACTCGCGTGCAGGCACGACGAAGCCCGGGCAACCGCACAAGTGTAGGCAACCGGTGGTCAAACTCCAAATCGTCCGTGCTAAAGGGCGGCCTGAGCCCCAGACGAACGCGGCGCCCGGTTCCTCGCTCCCCGGTTCACTCCGTCTCGTGGCGTTCCGCGTCATTCCGGAGCGAACGTCGACTGCCGGACTTGTTGACGATGTAGGTGACGCCCCACAGCACGACGCCGATCAAGAGCATGGCGCCGGCAATCTTGTATTGGATCATCTGTGACTCGGTTCGGGCCCATGGACCGACGAGGAACAGACACAGTGCTGCGCCTGCAACCGATACCCACACCGGCGCACGGAAAAAGGTCTTGTCCGCGCGTTGTTTGAGGACCAGGCACGCGACGTTCACCACCGAGAACACTCCGAGAAGCAGCAGCCCGGTTGTCCCCGACAGCGCGCTTACCACCGAGTTACCGGACAAGCGGTTGACGACGACTATGAGGCCGACTGCCATCGCCGTGGTGAAGAGAATGGCAGCCCACGGCGACCGACGACCAGGGAGAACGGCACCGAGCGACACCGGAAGCACGTTCTGTCGTGCCAACCCGTAGATGCACCTGCTCGCCATCAGCATGTTGATGAGTGCAGTGTTCGCCACCGCGAAGACCGTCAGATACGGGAAAATCTCGTCGATCGGAAGACCCGGTGCACCGGTGCGAACCACGTGCAGCAAGATCCCTTCGCTTCCCGAGTCGTAGTTCAGCGGCAGGACTGCGATCACCGCGACGACCACAAGTACATAGAGAAGGCATGCGATGCCGAGTCCGGAAAGCATCGTTTTCGGGAAGATCTTCTGTGGCTCCTTGGTCTCTTCGACCATGTTGACGGAATCCTCGAAACCGACCATGGCAAAGAATGCGATCGTGGTCGCGATCGTGACGGCAATGAAGATTCCCTTGTCGTTCTGGTCCTCGAATACGACGAGATTCGCGATGTCGCCTTCTGCACTCCCCTGCCCGACCGCAACGAACCCGATGACGATCACAATCGCCAGGGCCGTCATTTCGACGGCCGTCAGTACGACGTTGAACTTCACCGATTCGCCGACACCTCGTAGGTTGATCACGGCGAGAAGACCCATGAAGAGCACGGCGACGACGAGTTGAGAGGTGGAGCCAGTCGGGACGTCGAACCATCCGAGACCGTCTGCGTCACTGAATGTTTCGTGAAGTCCAGCGAGTAGATTCCCGGCGACGACGTTGGAGGACGTCGCCGCACTGGTAATACCCGAACAGATCACGGCGAACGCGACGATGAACGTCGCGAAGTGGATGCCGAACGCCTTCTGGGTGTACAGCGCCGCCCCTGCCGCTTGCGGATACTTCGTCACGAGTTCGAGGTACGAGAACGCCGTTAGCGTGGCCACGACGAACGCAAGAACGAACGGTACCCACGCGATCCCGCCGACGTTCTCGATCATGTCCCCGGTGACTGCGTACACGCCTGCGCCCAGGATGTCGCCGACGATGAACAACAGCAGAAGACCTGGCCCGAGGACGCGTTTGAGCTCGTGCGAGTCCGGCGCAGTGTCGGGTTGGTCGTGCGCCACGTCTGCCATCGGTGGACCTCCGCGCTCGTACGTCCGTGTCGAATTGCCACTGTCCGAGAAGCGTAAACCGGTAGTTCGTATTCGGCGCGGGTACGACGGCGTGGACGACAGACCGTGTTCCACAGACCGGGGACGCGGCCCCAACGACAAGACGGGCGTGGGTTCCGTGAAGGAACCCACGCCCGTCAGCGTGGTGCGGTGAAGCCCGGAGGCCTCAGATCACCAGGAGCTCTTGCGAACCCCGGGAAGCTCTCCGGCGTGCGCCATCTCGCGAACGCAGATACGGCACAGGCCGAATTTGCGGAACACCGAGTGTGGACGGCCGCAGCGGTTGCAACGCGTGTAACCACGCACTGCGAACTTCGGCTTCTTGTTGGCCTTGTTGACCAATGCCTTCTTCGCCATGGACTCAGTTCTCCTTGAACGGGAAGCCGAGGTGCTTGAGCAGCGCGCGGCCTTCTTCGTTGTTGGTTGCGGTGGTCACCACAGTGATGTCCATGCCGCGAGGACGATCGATCTTGTCCACGTCGATCTCGTGGAACATCGACTGCTCGTTGAGGCCGAACGTGTAGTTGCCGTTACCGTCGAACTGCGTGCCCGAGAGGCCACGGAAGTCCCTGATTCGGGGAAGGGCAATCGAGGTCAGCCGGTCCAGGAACTCCCACATGCGGTCGCCACGAAGCGTGACGCGTGCGCCGATGGGCATTCCTTCACGGAGCTTGAACTGCGCGATGGACTTGCGGGCCTTGCGGATCTCCGGCTTCTGACCGGTGATAGCGGCGAGGTCGGCAACTGCACCGTTGATCAGCTTCGCGTCACGGGCGGCGTCGCCGACACCCATGTTGACGACGACCTTGACGACGCCGGGGATCTGCATGACGTTGTCGTATGCAAATTCGGTGTTGAGGGCGTCCTTGATCTCGGCGCGGTAGCGCGCCTTGAGGCGAGGCTGCGTGCCTGCCGTGTTCTCAGTGGTAGTCATCTCAGATGTCCTTCCCGTTCTTCCGGGAAACACGAACGCGCTTGCCGGACTCTTCGTCGGTGCGGTAGCCCACGCGAGTGGGGTTTCCGTCCGAGTCGATGACCGCGACGTTCGATACGTGGATCGGGGCTTCCTGCGTGACGATTCCGCCCGAAGACGCGCCACGCTGGTTCGCGGAGACCGCGGTGTGCTTCTTGATGCGGTTCACGCCCTCGACGAGGATCTTGGAGTCAGCGGGGTAGGCCTGAATGACCTTGCCCTTGGCACCCTTGTCCTTGCCGGCGATCACGAGAACGGTGTCGCCCTTGTGCACCTTCATTTACAGCACCTCCGGGGCGAGCGAGACGATCTTCATGAACTTCTTCTCACGCAGCTCGCGGCCGACCGGGCCGAAGATGCGGGTTCCGCGAGGATCGTTGTCCGGCTTGATCAGCACGGCAGCGTTCTCGTCGAAACGAATGTAGGAACCGTCGGGACGACGACGCTCCTTGACGGTACGGACGATGACCGCCTTGACGACCTCGCCCTTCTTGATGTTTCCACCGGGGATAGCGTCTTTCACCGTAGCTACGATGATGTCGCCGATCCCGGCGTAGCGACGTGACGAGCCACCGAGAACGCGGATGCAAAGGATTTCCTTCGCGCCCGTGTTGTCAGCGACGCGTACTCGCGACTCCTGCTGAATCACAAACTTCTCCTAGACCTGGATGTGCATACGTGCCGGATTTCCGTCCCGACACGCGCGGTCGGCTGTCGCGGCGCGGGCGCACGAAGGCACACCGCTGCCACAGGCAACCGGTCAAGTGTAGGGGACGTGGGGTGCGGAATCCAAATCGCCCCTGCTCGAGGCCGGGAACACCCGGCAACCAGAACGCACGAAAAAGCCCGCCCCCGTGAGGGAGCGGGCTCATTCGCAGCAGTAAATGCTTACTTGGCCTTTTCGAGAACCTCGACCAGTCGCCAGTGCTTCGTGGCGGACAGTGGACGGGTCTCCATGAGCTGAACGCGATCGCCTACGCCGGCGTCGCCCTTCTCGTCATGTGCCTTGACCTTGGTGGTCCGACGGATGACCTTGCTGTAGAGAGGGTGCTTGACCCTGTCTTCCAGCTCGACCACGATCGTCTTCTCCATTTTGTCGGATACGACGTAGCCGATCCGAACCTTGCGGTTGTTGCGCTCTTCAGTCACAGTCTTTTCCTCGCTCATGCCGCGTCACCTGCAGTGTCGTCGGCAGGACCGGTGGCCAAACCGAGCTCACGCTCACGCAGGACGGTGTAGATGCGCGCGATCTCGTGACGAACGGTGCGCAGTCGACGGTTGTTGTCCAACTGGCCGGTAGCCATCTGGAAACGAAGGTTGAACAGCTCTTCCTTCGACTCACGCAGCTTGGTGACCAGCTCTTCACCGGTGAGCTCGCGGAGCTCTGCGGCTGGGGTTCCGGTAGCCATCAGAACTGCTCCTCCCTGGTGATGATGCGTGCCTTCATCGGCAGCTTGTGGATAGCGCGTGTCAGTGCCTGACGCGCGACGGTCTCGTCGGGGAACGAGAGCTCGAAGAGCACGCGTCCCGGCTTGACGTTCGCGATCCACCACTCGGGCGAACCCTTACCGGAACCCATGCGGGTCTCGGCAGGCTTCTTGGTGAGCGGGCGGTCCGGGAAGATGTTGATCCAGACCTTGCCGCCACGCTTGATGTGGCGGGTGATCGCGATACGAGCGGCCTCGATCTGACGGTTGGTGATGTAGGCAGGCTCGAGAGCCTGGATGCCGTAGTCACCGAAAGTCACAGCGGTTCCGCCCTTGGCAGCACCCGATCGCTTCGGGTGGTGCTGCTTGCGGTGCTTGACCCGGCGTGGGATCAACATCGTCAGCCCTCCTGATTCGGCTCGGTCGAGGCCGGAGCCTCTGCGGATGCCGCGCGGCCGGCCTCGGTGCTCGTCGCAGTGGTGCCCGAGGCACCGGAACGACGCGGACGCGAGGGACGCTCGCGGCGCGGGCGGTCGTTGCCTGCAGCAGGTGCAGCAGCGGCGAGCTCACGCTTGCCACCGACGATGTCGCCCTTGTAGATCCAGACCTTCACGCCGATACGGCCGAAGGTGGTCTTGGCCTCGTACAGCCCGTAGTCGATGTCCGCACGAAGCGTGTGCAGCGGCACACGTCCTTCGCGGTAGAACTCCGAGCGGGACATCTCGGCGCCGCCGAGTCGACCGGAGCACTGGACACGGATGCCCTTGACGTTCGGCTGACGCATGGCCGACTGGATGGCCTTACGCATTGCGCGACGGAAAGCGACGCGGTTGCTGAGCTGCTCGGCAACACCCTGGGCCACGAGCTGAGCCTCGGACTCGGCGTTCTTGACCTCGAGGATGTTGAGCTGAACCTGCTTGCCGGTCAGCTTCTCGAGAGCTCCGCGAATGCGGTCGGCCTCGGCGCCACGACGACCGATGACGATGCCCGGACGTGCCGTGTGGATGTCCACGCGAACACGGTCACGAGTGCGCTCGATCTCGACCTTCGCGATTCCCGCGCGCTCCATGCCGGTGGCGAGGAGCTTACGGATCGCGACGTCTTCCTTGACGTACTCCGAGTACTGCTTGTCTGCGTACCAGCGCGACTTCCAGTCAGTGGTGATACCCAAGCGGAAGCCGTGCGGGTTGATTTTCTGACCCACTACTGAGCCCCTTCCTTGGACGCCTGGCCCTTACGACGGTTACGAGACGTTCCGCCGGTCTTGGGCAGGCTTTCGACGATCACCGTGATGTGGCTGGTGCGCTTGCGAATCCGGAATGCACGACCCTGAGCTCGCGGCTGAAAACGCTTGCCGGTCTTGCCCTCGTCGACGAACGCAGTCGCCACGATCAGCGTGCTGGGATCGAGATCCAGGTTGTTCTCGGCGTTGGCTGCTGCGGAGGCGATCACCTTGGCGACCGGCTCGCTCGCTGCCTGCGGCGCGAACTTCAGGATGTTGAGCGCGTCCTCGACGGAGCGCCCACGAACCAGATCGACGACGCGACGTGCCTTCATCGGCGTGACGCTGACGTGCTTGGCGACGGCCTTGGCAGTCGGATTGGCGGTTTCGGTCTTGCTCATCGCCTCTTCGCCTTCCGGTCGTCCTTGATGTGACCCTTGAACGTACGGGTCGGTGCGAACTCTCCGAGCTTGTGGCCGACCATCGAGTCGGACACGAACACCGGCACGTGCTTGCGACCGTCGTGGACGGCGAAGGTGTGACCGATGAAGTCGGGGAGAATTGTCGATCGACGGGACCAGGTCTTGATGACCTGCTTGGTTCCCTTGTCGTTCTGGACGTCAACCTTCGCGAGGAGGTGATCGTCTACGAACGGGCCTTTCTTCAGGCTGCGTGGCATTCTGAACTCCCTCCTAGCGCTTGTTCTTGCCGGTACGACGACGACGGACAATGAGCTTGTCGCTCGCCTTCTTCTTACTGCGGGTACGGCCCTCGGCCTGTCCCCACGGGCTGACCGGGTGGCGTCCACCCGAGGTCTTGCCCTCGCCGCCACCGTGCGGGTGGTCGACCGGGTTCATCACGACACCACGAACGGTCGGGCGCTTGCCCTTCCAACGCATACGGCCGGCCTTGCCCCAGTTGATGTTCGACTGCTCGGCGTTGCCGACCTCGCCGACCGTTGCGCGGCAGCGCACGTCGACGCGACGGATTTCACCGGAAGGCATACGCAGCGTGGCGTAGGGGCCTTCCTTGCCGAGGAGCTGGATGCTCGCACCGGCAGAGCGTGCCATCTTGGCGCCGCCGCCCGGACGAAGCTCGACCGCGTGAATGGTCGTACCCGTCGGGATGTTGCGCAGGGGCAGGTTGTTACCCGGCTTGATGTCGGCGCTTGCGCCCTGCTCGATCGGTGAGCCCTGAGCGATGCCCTTGGGTGCCACGATGTAGCGCTTCTCACCGTCTGCGTAATGCAGCAGGGCAATGTTGGCGGTGCGGTTGGGGTCGTACTCGATGTGAGCGACCTTGGCCGGCACGCCGTCCTTGTCGTTGCGACGGAAATCGATCAGACGGTACGCGCGCTTGTGTCCGCCACCCTTGTGCCGGGTGGTGATACGACCGTGTGCGTTACGTCCACCGCGACCGTGCAGGGGGCGAACCAGCGACTTCTCGGGCGTGCTGCGGGTGATCTCCGCGAAATCGGAGACACTGGAGCCGCGGCGGCCCGGAGTGGTCGGCTTGTACTTACGGATTGCCATGAGTCTTCTCGTCCTCTATATCCGAAGAGTCCCAGTCGCTTACGCGACCGGACCTCCGAAGATCTCGATGGGCTTGCTGTCGGCGGAGAGCGTTACGAGCGCGCGCTTGGTGTCCTTGCGCTTGCCGTAACCGGCACGGGTCCGCTTACGCTTGCCCTGACGGTTCTGCGTGTTGACGCTGGTCACGGTGACGTCGAAGATCTTCTCGACGGCGATCTTGATCTGCGTCTTGTTCGAATCCGGGCGCACCAGGAAGGTGTACGTGCCTTCTTCGATCAGTCCGTAGGACTTCTCGGAGATGACCGGTGCCAGCAGGATGTCGCGGGGATCGGCGATGGTGGTCACTTGCTTGCCTCCTCGTTCTTCGCAGGCCCTGCGATGAACGTGTTCAGCGCTTCCACGCTGAAGATGACGTCATCGGCTTCGAGCACGTCGTACGTGTTGAGCTGGTCGGGTGCGATGGGATGCACGCCTTCCAGGTTCTGAACGCTCTTCCACGCTGCAACGTCTTCGCGGCCGACGACCAGAAGGACCTTCTTGCGATCGGAGATCTCGGCGAGGAAGGACTTTGCGACCTTCGTCGACGGGGTCTGTCCCGCAACCAGTTCGGTGATCACGTGCAGACGCTCGCTACGGGTCCGGTCCGAGAGGGCTCCGCGCAGAGCGGCGGCCTTCATCTTCTTCGGGGTCCGCTGGCTGTAGTCACGCGGCTGCGGTCCGTGAACGGTGCCACCGCCGACGAACTGCGGCGCACGAGTCGAGCCCTGACGAGCGCGGCCGGTGCCCTTCTGCCGGTACGGCTTCTTGCCGCCACCGCGAACCTCGCCACGAGTCTTAGTGGAGTGGGTTCCCTGTCGCGCAGCGGCGAGCTGTGCCACGACGACCTGGTGCAGGAGTGCGATGTTGGCCGGCGCGTCGAAGATCTCGGCGGGGAGATCGACGGTGCCGTTGGTCTTGCCACCGGCAACCTTGACGTCAAGCGTCAACTTGGTATCAGTCTTCTTCTCGAGGCTGGTCATGCCCGTGCACCACCCTTCAATGCAGACTTGACGATCACGACGTTGCCGCGACGGCCCGGGATTGCTCCCTTGATCAAGAGCAGACCGTTCTCGCTGTCCACCTTGTGGACCGAGAGGTTCTGCGTGGTGACGCGATCGCCACCCATACGGCCGGACATGCGCATTCCCTTGAAGACGCGGCCCGGAGTGGCACAGCCACCGATGGATCCCGGACGACGGTGCACGGCCTGGGCACCGTGGCTTGCGCCCTGGCCCTTGAATCCGTGACGCTTCATCGTTCCGGCGAAGCCCTTGCCCTTGCTGGTGCCGGTGACGTCGACGTAGGCGCCGTCCTCGAACACAGCTGCGGTGAGCTCCTGGCCGACCTCGAACTGCGAGGCGTCGGCGACGCGGATCTCCACGACGTGGCGGCGAGGCGTGACGCCTGCCTTCTCGAACTGGCCGGTGGCCGGCTTGTTCACCTTGCGGGGATCGATCGCGCCGAAGGCGACCTGGACGGCGCTGTAGCCGTCGCGCTCCTGCGTGCGGATCTGGGTGACCACGTTGGGTCCAGCCTTGATCACGGTCACGGGAACGACGCGGTTGTTCTCGTCGAAGACCTGAGTCATTCCGAGCTTCGTGCCCAGAATGCCTGTGGCAGGCCGATTCTTGTTATCAGTCATCGTTGTCTCCGCGCTCACTGGATGTTGACGTCGACACTGGCAGGCAGGTCGATGCGCATGAGCGCGTCGACCGTCTTCGGCGTCGGGTCGAGGATGTCAATGAGCCGCTTGTGAGTACGCATCTCGAAGTGTTCGCGCGAATCCTTGTACTTATGGGGCGAACGGATGACGCAGTACACGTTCTTTT
Source organism: Rhodococcus sp. FG69 (assembly GCF_057808915.1). Taxonomy (NCBI): domain Bacteria; kingdom Bacillati; phylum Actinomycetota; class Actinomycetes; order Mycobacteriales; family Nocardiaceae; genus Rhodococcus; species Rhodococcus sp. FG69. Next base: position 95,947 of record NZ_JBMDIX010000014.1, read on the forward strand.
CGGTCGGCAACGGCACCGGTCCGACGACGCGGGCACCCGTACGGGTGACCGTTTCGACGATCTTGCGCGCTGACGCATCGATCGCCTCATGGTCGTAGGCCTTGAGCCTGATGCGGATCTTTTGTCCCGCCACGCTTAGTGTCCTTTTCTTGCCGCTTGTCGTGAAGCCTGCCGTTCGGCCTGCTCCACCTCGTCTGCACAGTCCCCGAGTCGCTCGGCCAAGGCCGAAAGGACTCGAACTGCCCTCGTGCACACACGACGAAACGAACGTTGGCGATCAGGCGTGACCCGATCCGTTGCCGCTGTTCATCTGTCATGGTTCTCCGGTCCACGCGGTCGGGCGTGTCGCATTTCTGCTCATACTCCGACCGCTTGCTCTTCTTCGATGACCGTGAGCGCGAGGCTTCCGGTCCATCTCCGAGCTGGCGAACCGAACGCACTCACGTGGAGTGCTGGTTCTGTTCTGCTCTTACCTGTCGCAGGCCGCACGAATGCGCGTCCCGTGTCCAGGCAACCCGACCAGTATGCCGTAGACGGGCGCCGAGCACAAATCTCGGTCGACGGGCATTTCGAGACGCTCTATCTTACCGAGCGGTAAGATAGAGCGATGTCCACCACCGTCAAGTCATACGGCCCCACCTACGGTATCTGGCGCCGCCTGCCGGACAACGCAATCGGCTCTGCCGTCTTCTCCTTGGGAATGTGCCTGCGCGTCCCGTACTTCGGTTCGGTGCTGCCGTACGTACGGTCGCTCGAGCCGGGTCGATGCGAGGTGACTGCCCCGAAATGGTGGGGTATACGCAACCACCTCGGCACATTTCACGCTATCGCCGCGTGCAATCTCGCAGAGGTCGCCATGGGAATGCTGGCCGAGGCCACCGTTCCGACGACGCACCGATGGATTCCCAAGGAGATGACGGTTCGCTACCGCGCGAAGGCGACCACCTCGCTGACCGCAGTTGCGCAGTTGGCGGACCTTCCGGACTTCGACGCGATCACCGACGGCGCCGATCTGATCGTCCCTGTCTCGATCACGGATCGAGACGGAACAGAGGTAGTCCACGCCGACATCACGGTGTGGATCTCGCGCTCTCACTGACGGTCAGCACCCACCGACCACGCGTGCCACCTCGCTCGAGCGCCGCGTGCGCGTCGAACGCCTTCTCCAGCGGGAACGTTCCGGCTGTCCGAACAGCCAGTACGCCCTCGTCGACGAGTCGCACCAGTTCGCCGAGCTGTGTGCCGTCGTGATGAACGGCAACCGCCGTCACCTCGACACCTCGGACCGCCGGTGGCCCGGCGGAGGGGATAACGCCGACGTAGTGCCCACCGTCACGAACCGTCTCCAAGGCGACTTCCCCGAGGACTGCGGTGTCGAGGACCGCATCGAACGACCCTGCGGATGGGGTGGCCGACGTGAAGCGCGCGCCGCTCGCGAGGACGAACTCCTCGTCCTCGGCACGCGCCAAGCCGGACACGGCCCATCCACGGCGAACGGCGAGGGGAAGAGCGAAACCTCCCACTCCCCCTGCCGCACCGGTAACCAGCAGTGCTCGCCCGTCCGGTTCGCCGAGCATGTCGAGACCTTGCAGCGCTGTGAGGGCATTGAGCGGCAAGGTGGCTGCGCCGACGGCATCGGTCGAGGTCGGCGAAGCGGCTATCGCACTCTCCGGCACCACGACGTAGCCGGCGTAAGCAGCAGTCGGGCTGTCGAGCCCGTCGTGGAGTGCCACCACTGAGATTCCGGGTGCCCACGTTCGCACCTCGTCGCCGACTACATCGATTCGGCCCGCGATGTCCCACCCGAGGCCGACGACCTGGGAACGATCGATCCACCCGAGTTGGTGATAGATGCCCTTTCGCGTCTGGACATCGACGGGATTCACCGCCGCCGCATCCACTGCGATTCTCACCTGCCGGGGACCGGGGATCGGCACATCGACTTCCTCCAGCGTGAGGTGGCTGTCTCCGGTTGTGACGATTGCCTGCATGTACGTGCTCTTTCGTCGTACTGGGTAGTTGCTTTTCCACTGTGTCGATGTCACTCTCCAACGGGAAGTAGGCACCTTGAAGTGCGTAGGAAACCGAGGAGGAAGCCCACAGATGCCGACCATGACTGCGGCGGCGGCCCGTGCCGCCGCGAAAAGTGAATACGACGCCTATCTGGCGGCCTGTCCCAGTCGTCGACTGCTGGATCGCGTCAGCGACAAATGGGTCTCGCTCGTCCTCGTCGCACTCGGCGACGGTTCGCATCGGTACTCCGAACTGGCTCGACGGTTGGCCGGAGTCAGTCAGAAGATGCTGACTCAGACACTCCGAACCCTCGAACGCGATGGACTCGTCGATCGAACGGTCACCGCCGCGGTTCCGGTTCGGGTCGACTACTCGCTCACTCCACTCGGAAGCTCGCTTCTTCCGGTGATTCGCGAGGTCAAGATCTGGGCCGAGCAACACATGGACAGCGTCGAGGCCGCGCGGGCGCGATACGACAGCGAACAATCGTGACCGAGCAGCCACCCGAGGCGGCTCCGCCGCAGGCCCAGAGCAACACGACACCGTACGACGCCGTCGTCATCGGCGGCTGCGGCGCCGTCGGGTCGTTGCTCGTCGACCTTCTCGTCGGTGACGGACTTTCGGTGCTCACCATCGATCCATCCTCGAAGTACGACTCCATCGATCACATCTCCGGCGACATCCGCGCATTGAACGCCGACCTTGCCCCCACAGTGAAGAACGCACCCGTCGTCGTATTGGCCGTTCCCGAGTCGGTGGCGTTGTCGACGGACCTGTCTCTGTTCGGTGAGGATGCGCTCGTCGTCGAGACGCTGTCGGTCAAGTCGGGCTTCGCTGCGGTGGCGTCCACAGCTCCTGCAGGTCTACAGATCTTGGGAATCAACCCGATGTTCGCACCGTCATTGGGAATGGACGGTCGACCGGTCGCCGCAGTCGCACACCGCTCCGGTGCCCGAGTCGACGACTTCCTGCACCGCATCGGCACCTGGGGCGGACGGATCGTGACCGTCGGCGCCGACCAGCACGACCGTGTGGCCGCAGCAACCCAGGCCTTGACGCACGCCGCGGTTCTGGCCTTCGGATCGGCGCTTGCATCGCTCGACGTCGACCCAGCACTCGTGGAAGCCGTTGCGCCGCCGCCTGCTCGTACCGCGCTCGCTCTGCTGGCTCGAATCGCGGGTGGCGAACCGGAGGTGTACTGGGACGTGCAGGCAGGCAATCCCTACGCCGGTCCCGCGCGACACGCATTAACGACGGCACTGACGGATCTCGACACCGCAGTCGCCTCCGGTGAGGAGTCGGACTTCACCCGCTATCTGCTCGACGCTGGAAGATCTGTTCCGGACGGCAACGAGTACCGAGCATTGTGTGCTCGACTTTTCGGTATCGTGCGAGAACCAGCACGGGAGGAGGATCGACGGTGATCGACATGCCATCGCTGCCCGCACACGACCCGGACGATCTCGTCGAGAGCGCGGTCGTGTCACGCCTGGCCGGCAATTGGAGCAACCGGGCGACGGTGAAGAAGCCGGAGCCCGACCTGGACGATCTTTTCGATCATTCCAAGCACGACTACCCCGAGGACTTGATCCCGTTCGCCGAACACGACGTCTACGTCGGCCTGCCCGAGACCACGAAGGACAGGATCAGGGCGTGGGGGTGGATCGCCTTCAACAAGAACGTGATGGACGTCGAACAGCACGTCGTCAACCCAGGCTTCTCGCTTCTCGCGCAGGACGCCTTCGACACCGGCATGGGCGACGTTCTAGCAGTTGCCGTGACGCAGGCGATGGTCGACGAGCAGTACCACACCCTCATGCACCTCAACGCGAGCGCTCTCACCCGACGCCAACGAGGATGGGCCATGCCCGAGCGCGCGCTCCCCTTCAGCGCAACGGTTCGGCGCCGGGCCGCAGCTCAACTCGAGGCCGACAACCCGACCGAAGCCGCTCTGAGCGCTCTGGCATACATGACGGTCGCGGAGATCTCGATCACGTCGTACCTCGATCTGATCGAGGACAACGAGAGCATTCAACCGGTCAATCGAGCGACGGTGAAACTGCACAACCGAGACGAGTACTGCCACGCGTCGATTGCCGACGAAATGGCAGTGATCGTGTTCGAAAAGCTGAAATCGACCGAAAGAAGATTTTTCCTCGACGGGTTGGCAGCGGGAATGAATGCATTCTCGGCCACTGATTTCTCCACCTGGGAGGCCATTCTCGAGTGTGAAGGCGTGGCGGGGAAAGACCGAATGCTCGACGACACACGGAACGACCACACGCGTCGGCAATTGGTCCAGGATTACACCGGAATCCGGTCTTTGTGCCGGAAACTCGATGTCGAGGACGAAATAGGAATCACCTGGGCATAAGCACTCGGGAGGGCGCGCCCATTACTGCAGGTAACATTTCCGGCGGGTGCATGGATTGACTACGGGTACGAAAACCCGTCGAGACCGTCCACCACACTTTTTCTACACCGACCGCACGGAGAATCGATGCCACTGTCCGAGGACGCAGCAGTTCTGGTGGAGGACGTCCACAAGTCGTTCGACGACGTCCACGCCCTTCGTGGCATCAGTTTCGCAGCGCCGCGAGGTACCGTTCTCGGCATTCTCGGCCCCAACGGAGCCGGCAAGACCACCATGGTCAAGGTGCTGGCGACGCTGCTGAAGCCGGATTCCGGGCGTGCCATGGTCGCCGGTCACGATGTCGCGACCAATGCCCCTGCCGTACGGCGATCGATCATGATGACGGGCCAGTACGCGGCGTTGGACGACACGCTGTCCGGCCGCGAGAACATCGAACTGTTCGGACGTCTGATGGGGCTGGACAAGAAGGCATCGAAAGCCCGCGCACACGCTTTGCTCGAGGAATTCGACCTCGCCGACACAGGCAAGAGGCCGGTCCGCGGGTACTCGGGCGGAATGCGCCGCCGCATCGACATCGCGTGCGGTCTTGTGGTTCGACCCCAGGTCGTGTTCCTCGACGAACCGACGACCGGGCTCGATCCGCGCAGCCGCCAGGGTGTGTGGTCGCTCGTACAGGCGTTGAAGGCTCAAGGCATCACGGTGCTACTGACCACCCAGTACCTCGAAGAAGCCGATGTGCTCAGCGACAACATCATCGTGATCGACAAGGGCACGGTCATCGCCGAGGGGACATCCGACGAGCTCAAGGCACGCACCGGTGGCAGTTACTGCGAGGTGGTCCCTCTCGATCCGTCTCAGCTTCGACGTGTGGCCGACGCGCTCGGCGAACTGCTACCTCCCGCGAATCGCGCCGAGATCGCGTCCGACGCGGTGCGTCTGTCCGTCCCGGCGCCGGGAGGTGCTGCAACGCTCTCGGAGATCTTGCGCCGCATCGACGCCGCGGGAATCGACCTCGCCGACATCGCACTACGTCGCCCATCTCTCGACGATGTCTTCCTCACCTTGACCGGACACTCGCACTCGACCGACAGCGCCGCGCCTGCCGACACAGGTGTCGATGCCCGATGACGGCCACCAGTCCGAGAGTGCGTGCCGAGTCCAACTCCGTCGGTAGCCATTCGGCGTCGAATACAAGGTCCGCCACCCGACCTGTCCACCGCAAGCCCAGCCCATCGGGGTTCGTGCAATGGCAGGTTCTGACGGCGCGCTCGGTGTGGACCATGGTGCGGCACGGCGAGTTGGTGGTTGCGGTCATCGCGCCGCTCATCTTCACTGTCGGCTTCTATCTGCCGCTCAAGTTCGTCATGCAGCTGCAGGGGATCGACTACGCGCAGTTCCTGATGCCGATCATCGTGCTTCAGGCGATGGCGTTCACCGCTATCTCGGCGTCGCAGCGCGCGTCGGCCGAGTCACTGAGTGGGTTCAACACACGACTGCAGACCATGCCCGTCGTCGGTGCGGTGCCCCTGGTGTCGCGCATCTCGGCCGGTGTCGTCCGATCCGTGGTGTCGCTGACTGCGGCGCTCGGATTCGGGTACGTCATCGGTTTCCGATTCAGCGCGGGTCTAGGCCAGGCGGTACTGTTCTGCGCCTTCGCGCTCGCGATCAGCACGATGCTCTCCGTCGGCGCAGACGCGATCGGAACGCTCTCGAAGAGTCCGGAATCGACCAGCCAGATGCTCACCCTTCCCCAGCTGATCCTGGGTATGGCGTCGTGCGGTTTCGTTCCCGAGTCGGGGTTTCCGGAGTGGATCAGGCCGTGGGTCCGCAACCAGCCCATCTCCCAGTTCTCGTTCTCCATGCGTGACATGGCCGAGGGCGGCGTCAGCTTTCACGTGCTGTGGCCGTCGCTCGCGTGGATAGTCGGTCTGCTGGTGCTGTTCGTGCCGTTGGCCCTGTGGGCGAATTCGAGGCGATCATGAGCACCCCGACAGTGGAAACCGGTGGACAGGTGAGCCGGCTGGACTTCCCGGAACCGAACCTCCACTTCGCCGAGAACTCCGTACGGGCGCTGTGGACCCACAGCCTGATCCAATGCACTCGGCTACTCAAGCGATGGGCCCGCGATCCGTCGACCATGATCCAGGCTCTCCTGTACCCGGCCTTGACGCTTCTGATGTTCAGGATCGTGCTCGGCAATTCCATCTCGGCGGCGACGGGCTCACCGAGCGTGTACGGAACTGTGCCGATGATCGCGCTGGTCGGCGCGATGTTCGGCTCGATCGTCAGTGCAGTGGGGTTGAAGGGCGAGAAGAAGAGCGGTCTGCTCAGCCGGTTCGCGACGACGCCGACGCACCGCGCATCAGGCCTGCTCGGCCGCATGATGGCCGAAGCGATCCGCGTCTTCGCGACGACGATCGTCATCGTGGCGGTGGGCATGGCCATCGGGTTCCGGTTCAACCAGGGAATCCCCTCGGCCATCGCGCTGCTGCTGCTACCGATCGCGTTCGGGATCGGATTCGCAGTCATGGTGACCTTCCTCGCTACGATTGCCGGTGAGTCTCCCCTCGTCGAGGTCGTATCCATCGGCTGCACCCTGCTGATGTTCTTCAATTCCGGATTCGTCCCGGTCGCGGCGTACCCACCATGGCTCCAACCCGTCGTGGCCGCGCAGCCCATGTCGTGTGCGGTCGATGCGATGCGCGGCCTGTCGCTGGGTGGGCCCGTACTGGTTCCGGTGCTGCAGACTCTGGCCTGGGCACTCGGCATGGTCGCCGTCTTCCTCTATCCCGCGATTCGTGGCTACAAGCGCGCTGCGGAGACCGGATAGACCCGCCTCGCCGTCCGACAATCCGAGGAAATCGAGACCGAACAGTAGGCAAAAGTTCACCGGTTCGAGCTTCGGAATTGCTTTACCACACTCGAGCGCTGTTATCGTTGTAGGCAGACCGGAGACGATCCTCGCCCCCGGTTTTTTGCTGCCGGTCCGCCAGTCGGAACGGTCGAGTCGAAACGAAGGGTCGTTCGTACGTGCCGAAACCCAGAGGCAGGGTCGCCATCGCTCTGGCATCCGCGGCGTTGATCGCGCTCGGCAGTTCAGTGGTGTCCACTCCGTCCGCAGGCGCGGACACCGTGGACTCGCCGCTGCCATCCGAGTTCTCCGATATGGGAGCGGCCCCGGCCGGTGCAAACGACTGGTCGTGCGTACCGTCCGAGGCCCATCCGCGACCGGTGGTGCTCGTGCACGGAACTGGCTCGGACATGGCCACCACGTGGACGACGATGGCTCCGGCTCTCGCCGAGCAGGGATACTGCGTCTACGCCCTGGACTACGGCGCCGTACGCACGTTGCTCGACCCGAACAAGGTCATCTGGGGTCTCGGTGACATCCCGGTGTCGGCAGCACGGTTGGGCGCCTTCATCGACGTCGTCCTTGCCCAGACAGGCGCCGCGAAGGTTGATATCGTCGGTCACTCTCAAGGCGGAACGGTTGCGCGCCAGTACCTGAAGTTCAACGGTGGAGTGAACGACGCCGATCCATCGGCCAGCAAGGTCGAGAACCTCGTGACGCTGGGCGGGACCAATCATGGGACCAACTTCGGCGGTATCCAACAGATGTACCTCGTCCTCGCCGCCGCAGGACTCGACCAGACCATCATCTCCGAACTGCTGTTCGGTCTGACCGGACTCGGCACCGCGGGTCGTCAGCAACTCATCGGCTCCCCCACTCTGCAGCGCCTGAACGCAGGCGGCGAGGTCGAGCCAGGAGTCCGCTACACCGTGGTCGGCACCAAGTTCGACAAGGTGGTCACACCTCCCGAGCGCACATTCCTCGACGGGACCGGCTCAGCCGAGGTACGCAACATGTGGGTACAAGATGGTTGTGAGTCGAACACGGTGCCCCACCAGGGACTGACGTTCGACGACCGAGTGACCTACATTGTCCAGACGGCGCTCGATCCGTCCTATGCGGACACCCATACCGCTCCGTGCAATTAGCCGGCTACAGAAGCGACAGCACCCCCTGACCGCACAAGGCCCCATCTGCATTCACTCGCAGATGGGGCCTTTGTCGTAAGTCGGGAACGCTCAGATTCCCAGCGATCGTGCCAGCACCGGCCACGAGTTCTTCAAATCGTCCTGCCAGTAACCCCACGAGTGGCTACCGGAGTCACGGAAGTCGACCGTGGCGGGTATACCGAGCTCCCCCAGCTTGTTCGCCAAGTTGTGGGCACAGTAGTTCGTTGCGGCCTCGATGACTCCGCCGACGACGACCTGGTTGGCCAACGCAGAAGGATCGCCGTCGATTCCAGGACCGTTCAGGGTGTCGTTCTGTCCCGGCAGCCCATTGCCGTTGGAGATGTACAGCTCGAGGCCTCGAAGGCGTTCGGCGTGCACGTACGGATCGTTCTCCACCCACAGCGGGTCGGTGGGCGGGCCCCACATGTTGAGTGTGTCGCCGCCACCCCAGGTTTCGGTGGTGAGCTTGACGAACTGCTGTCCGATCGGGTCACTGGTCTGCGCACAGCCGCTGTAGGCGGCGACTCCCTTGTACAGCCCTGGTGAGTTGATCGCCAGCTGCAGCACCGAGGTTCCCGACGAGGACAGACCGGCGATCGAATTGACCCCGTTGGTACCGAGACCGGCATCGATCAGCGGCGGTAGCTCCTCGGTGAGGAACGTCGACCACTTGTTCACGCCGAGAACGGGATCCTCCTGCTTCCAGTCGGTGTAGAAGCTCCACTTGCCGCCGACAGGTGACACCACGTTGACGTTCTTGTCGGCGAAGAAGTCGATCGCGTCGGTTCGGAAGCGCCAGGTTGCACTGTCTTCGCCACCGCCCGCGCCGTTGAGGAGGTACAGGGTGGGCCGAGGAACGCTCGTGTCCGCCGGACGCCACACGTCGAGCGGAACTTCCTTGTCCATCGCTGCGGAATAGACGTAGACGATCAGATGCTGATCGTCCATGACCTTCGTGTGGGTGATCTTGGACCCGTTGGACGTGGTCGGGTACGCGTAGAGGTCGCCACTGTCGGTGACGGGATCAGCGGAGGCCGCGAAACCACTTGCGGCCATGGGCAGCATCGCCAATGCAGCCGCTGCCACGGCATACTTGCCCGCGAATCGGACCCCCCGGACCGAAGGACGTGGACGGACTCTGCGCATAGATCGGTTCACCTTTTCTCATCGAAACACTTGAAACGTGCCACAGTTGGGCTGCGTCACTTGTCGGTTGGCACGTGCTCGCCGACGCCGAGCAGTTTATCGCGTCCGTTCGGCCCGGTTATCCGTTGCGTTCGTCGTTCGCGTTCAGATACTCGTCGAGAACGGGTCCGACTACTGCGAGGGCGCTCGGGCCGGTCATATCTTCGTGTGCCGCATCGACGACGACCTCTCGAATCTCGGTGACATGCTCGCTCCACTGGCGGGCCGCCTCGACGTTGTCTGGGTGCGTACTGCCCGCCGTGAAGTACAACAGCGGCCGATCGAACTCGGCAGGTGCATAGTCGTTGATCTGTCCAGGCGCAGCCACCGCACCCGAATAGATCGAATGCAACTGTCCTGCAGTGAGTTCGACCGGACCGTCGACGAGAGCAGCGGCAGCTCGGTCCGCCTGCTCGGCGGTCAGAACGGCCGGGACCGGCGCACCCTCGGCGAGGACACCTGCCGGAACCAACAGCGACGTCAACTCCTCCTCGAACTCGTCACGGCCGATGTGCAGGACCGAGTCCAACATCGTCAACGTGACCTGCTCGCCTGCGGCGCGCAACATCACTGCCATCGCGTGCGCGATGACACCGCCGAGTGACCATCCGAGCAGATGGTATGGGCCCGAGGGACGCACACGGCGAACCTCGTCGACGTAGCGGCTCGCGTAGTCCTCGATCGACGTCGGAACGGACTTCGGCGTTGTCAGCCCCGGAGATTGAAGCCCGAAAACCGGACGGCTCTCGTCGAGGTACGCCAGGAGACCGGCGTACGGCCACGCGAATCCCAGCATCGGATGTACACAGAACACCGGCGCTGCGTCCCCGCCGCGACGAAGCGGAAGAAGCACGGCGAGACTGTCGTCGACCGACCCTGCTGCGGCCGAACCGGATTCGTCGATCCTCCTGGCCAGATCGTGGACTGTCCGGTCCGTGAAGAACCACTGCACCCGAATATCGGGCGCGACCTCTCGGCGTAGTTGAGCCACGGCTCGGGTTGCGACGAGCGAGTTGCCACCCAATTCGAAGAAGTCGTCGTCGAGGCCCACCCGGTCGACACCCAGCACGTCGGCGAAGACACCGGCTACCGCGACCTCCGACTCCGATTCGGGAGCGCGGAATTCACGTATTACCGACACCGGCGCCGGCAACGCACTCCGGTCCAACTTCCCCACCGGGGTCAACGGCAACTCGTCGAGCACCATGACCTGAGCCGGCACCATGTGACGCGGTAACCGCTCCTGCACCCAGCTCCGAACCTTCACCATGTCCAGGTCCGCATCATCCGCAGGCATCACGTAGGACACCAGCACCGTCGTACCGGCCACGCCCTCGTCGCCCGAACGTGCCACAGTCACCGCGAACTCCACGTCCGGATACGACGTCAGGACCGAGTCGATCTCACCCAACTCGATGCGGAAGCCTCGCACCTTCACCTGAAAATCGCTGCGTCCCAGGTACTCGATCGACACGGGCGCACCCGTATCGTCGCCGATCCACCTGACCATGTCACCGGTTCGGTACATGCGGGCGCCCCCGACGCCGAACGGATTCGCAACGAACCGTTCCGCGGTAAGCCCGTACCGTCGGTGATAGCCACGCGCCAATTGCACACCGGCCAAGTACAATTCACCGGTCACACCGACAGGCACAGGCGAAAGTCCGGCGTCCAACACCAGCGAGGTCATACCTCGGACCGGACCGCCGATCGTCACGTCTGCACCGGGCACCAATGCGTCGGAAATGTTGGTCATGATCGTGGTCTCGGTCGGACCGTATCCGTTGAAGAACTCTCGAACGCCCCTGCCCTCGCCACGCTCGACGGCCCACCGGGCAACCAGCTCCGGCGAACACGCCTCGCCGCCCACCACCACCATCTGTAGGTCCACCAAGCCCACCGGGTCCACCGACGCCAACGCCGCGGGTGTCACGAACGCATGCGAGACACGTTGGGCAACCAGCAGATCCCCCAAATCGGATCCGCCGAACACGGACGCTTCGGCGACGACCATCGTCGAGGACGCACCCACCGCCAACAACAACTCGAGCATCGACGCATCGAAACTCGGTGACGCGAAATGCAGCGTCCGTGACTGCGCCGTCAAGCCGTAACGATCCACTTGCTCCGCACAGAAATTCGCCAACCCGGCCTGAGTGACCACGACACCCTTCGGCACACCGGTCGAGCCCGAGGTGAAGACGACGTAGGCCGCCGAGTCCGGCGCGAGGTGTCCGACCCGTTCGGTGGCCGACACCGACTCGGCCGACAGCGACGCCAAGGACTCCTGCACAGCCGGGTCGTCCAACACGATCCACCGCACACCGGTCGGCAACTCCGCAACGAACTCGGTCGAGGTCACACCGATTCGCACACCCGAATCGACGACCATTCGTTCCACCCTGTCGGCCGGATAGCCCGGATCGAGGGGCACCACGGCGCCACCCGACTTCGCGACACCCCACACCGACATGACCGAATCGACCGACCGCGGCAACGCCACACCGATCAGACTGTCGGCCTCGGCACCGAGGGAGGTCAACATGCGAGCCAACCGCGAAGAGCGCCTGTCCAACTGTCGGTACGAGATCGTCTCGGACCCACTCACCACCGCCGTCGCATCCGGGTCACGCTCGACCGCCGTTGCCAGCAGATCCGGCAACAGAACCGGCGGCACGGCGGGCCCACTGGACGTCGTGGTCAGCTCGATGCGTTCGGACGCGTCCAGGATGTCGATCGAACCGATCTTCATCTCGGGCTCGGACATGTGCTCCATGACGCGCGAAAGTCGTTGCGCCAGAGTCGTCACAGATCCATCATCGATGGTGTCACGACGGTATTTGAGGCGGATCTGGATCCGCGCGTCCACCGTCGTCACCAAGGTCAACGGATAATGGCTTCCGTCAGCAGTGTCGACGCCCAGCAGCCGAAGACCGTCGATGGAACCGCCCTCGGCAATCGCTGATCGATCGACCGGATAGGACTCGAACACCACGAGCGTGTCGAAGTTCGCTCCATCACCCGCAGCCTCGACTATGTCGGTCAGCCCGGTGTAGTGATGGTCGAGTAGGTCCGCCTGCTGCGCTTGCAGAGACGACAAGTGTTGCGACACCGTCGATTGCGGATCCACCGACACGCGAACCGGTACGGTGTTGATGAACAGCCCGACCATCGATTCGACGCCGGGAAGTTCGGCCGGACGGCCGGAAACGGTGGCGCCGAATGCGACGTCACGTCGAGCAAGCAACCTGCTCAACACGATTCCCCAGGATGCCTGGACCATCGTGTTCAGCGTGACACCGATGCGGGAGGCAGCGGACGACAGTCGCGTCGTGGTCTCCTCGGAGAGCGTCAGTGCATACTCCCCCATTCCGGCTCCGGCCTGCGCGGAATGTCCGGCGAACAACATCGTCGGTTCCGACACCGGCGCGAGGGCGAGCTTCCACGCCTCGGCGGACGCATGGCGGTCACGTTGCCCGAGCCATGCGAGGTAGTTGCGAAACGGACGGACCCTCGGTAGATGCGCGGGGTCGCCGCTCGTGGCGTAGAGGAAGATCAGTTCCTGCATGAGCAATGGCATCGACCAACCATCCAACAGCACATGATGATTGGTCACTACCAGCGTCGCCGTGACACCCTCGGGGTCGTTGCTGCGACGAATGAGAGTGAACCGAAGCAGCGGCGGCGCAGCGAGATCGAAACCGCGAAGCTTGTCCTCGGCGATGATGACGTCCGCATGCGAGTCCATCGAGTCGGGCTGTTCCGCGGTGAGGTCGATCTCCGTCCACTGCGGCGTCACCCCGTCGACGACGATCTGAACCGGCGTGCCTGTCTCGTCCTGGACGAACGCGGTTCGTAGGTTCGCGTGCCTGGTCACCAACGCCCGCGCCGCGCGGTGCAGCCGCTCCGAGTCGACACTGCCGCCAAGGTCGAGCGAGATCTGAACGGTGTACGCGTCCGAACTCGTCACGTCGTCGAGACCGCCGTGGAAGTACAACCCGGCTTGCAACGGAGTCAACGGCCAGACGTCGGTCACCGCGCTGTACTCGGCCTCCCACCGCTCGATATCGGACGACGAGGTCTGCACCAATTCGAAATCCGAAGCGGTGTGTCCGCCGACGCCCTCCTTCCGGCAGTACTCGTCGAGAAGCTCGAGCGTGCCGACCCATAGATCGGCGAGTTCGCGTACGTCCTCGGTGGCCAACAGCCCGGACGGAAATGCCAGTGACCCGCTGAGTCGGTCGCCGATGACGACGGAGTTGATGTCGAGCGTTGCCATCGCGGACATGCCCGGCTCCGCCGCCCCGGCAAGGTCCCCGAGATCGCCTGCAGGCAACCATCCGATCCCGCTGAACTCGTTCGGGACCGTTTCCTGACCGACCCGTCCGAGGTAATTGAACAAGATCTGTCCGGCACTCCCGGATGCGAGCCGAGCACCCGATTCCGGGTCCAGATAACGAAGTTGACCGAAGCCGATGCCGCGGTCGGGCACGCCTCGCAGCGCCTCCTTGACGATCTTGACGGTTCGTCCCAGATGCGGGCCACCGGTCAGAGCGTCGTCGAGGTCGATGTCAGCGAGGTCGAATCGCACCGGGAAGATGCTCGTGAACCATCCGACGGTGCGCGACAGATCGGCGCCTGGCACCGCGTCTTCTTCGCGCCCGTGCCCTTCGAACCGAATCAGTGCGGCACGGTCGTCCACCACACCGCGCGCCTGACGCCATCGACTCAACGCCAGCGTGAACGCGGCGAGCAATCCATCGCTGACGCTGCCGTGGAACAGTCTGGGGACGGTGGTCAACATCGTGTCGGTGACGCCGGCGGGTAGCTCGAACTCGACTCGCTCCACCGTGGACGCGACATCCACCGCGGCATCGAACGGCCGCGATCCGAGCGGCGTGTCCGGTCCGCCGAGCACCCCTTCCCAGTAGGGAAGCTCGCTGCGGCGCTGATCGGACAGAGCCCCGTCCGCCAACCCGTGAGCCCACCGCCGGAAGGACGTACCGACGGGCTCGAGTACGGGGACTTGGCCAGCCGACACCGAGATCCACGCCTTCACCAGATCCGGGACGATGATGCGCCACGACACCCCATCGACGACGAGGTGGTGCGCCACGATCACGAGCCGTCCGGTCCTGGCCTGTTCACCGTCGACGGATTCGGGATCGAGCCAGACGAACTGCAACACGACCCCATCGAACGGGTCGAGCCTGTCCATCGCCAGATCTGTCTCCCGCAACGCCAAGGCCCGCAGTTCGTCCGCGTCGACCGACGCAGCGACGCCGACCCGGTGCAGTAGAGCCGACGCGTCGACCGAACCACGTTCGGCGACATACTGAGTCGACACCCCATCGATCCTGACCAGCTTCGACCGCAGGACGTCGTGATGATCGATCACGGCTTGAATCGTGGCGACGACGCCATGCTCGTCGATTTCCGCGGGCAACTCGAGCGCCAGGTTCTGCGTGTACCGCCCGAGTCGTGGGCCACGCCCCAGCATCTGCGCCACTATCGGGGTCACCGGCATCGAGCCGACACCGCCGCCTGGCATCTCGGCGAGCGCGGACGAGCTGTCTGCGTCGAGCGCGGTGGCGACCTCGGCGATAGCTGCGACTGTCTTGTGCTCGAATACGTTTCGAGCGGTGATGGACAGTCCCCTGGCTTTCACCCGGGACACGACCTGAATCGACATGATGCTGTCGCCGCCGAGAGCGAAGAACGAGTCGTGAATTCCCACCCGGTCCACGCCCAGTACGTCGGCAAACACGTCGCCGACAATGCGCTCGGCGTCGGTCGTCGGCGCCTGGAATTCGGTCGACTGAACCGTCGGTGCGGGCAGCGCACGGCGATCGAGCTTGCCGTTGACGGTCAACGGAATCGAATCCAGAACCACGAACGCGGCGGGCACCATGTACTCGGGTACCGCAGCCGAGATCTGTTCACGCAGATCGTCGGTGTCGAGAGACGAGCCGGCACCGGGGACCACGTAAGCCACCAGGCGAGCCGATCCCGGGGTGTCCTCGCGCGAGATCACTGCGACCTGCGCTACCCGCTCGAGTTCGAGAATCACCGCTTCGATTTCGCCGAGTTCGATGCGGAATCCACGGATCTTCACCTGGTCATCGGCACGGCCGACGAATTCCAGTTCCCCGGTGGTGTTCCAGCGTGCGACGTCTCCGGACCTGTACAGACGTGAACCGCCGCCGTGGAACGGGTCCGCGACGAATCGCGTCGCGGTCAGCGCGTGCTTCCCGAGATAGCCGCGCGCCAACTGCTCGCCCCCGATGTACAACTCACCCGCTACACCGCGAGGGACCGGCGCGAGTCGCGAGTCGAGTACGTGAATCCGGAGACCGGGAATCGGCCGTCCGACAACGGAGCCCGACGCCGATGCGACGAGCGCAGAATCGAGTTCTCGATGCGAGACGTGCACGGTGGTCTCGGTGATTCCGTACATGTTCACCAAGCGTGGTGACTGATCGCCGTAGCGGTCGATCCACGACGACAGTCGACGTAGTTCGAGAGCCTCACCTCCGAAGACGATGTAGCGCAGGCCCGCCAGATCCGATCCACCTTCGATACGGTCGATCTCGGCCAGCTGATAGAACGCCGACGGCGTCTGGTTGAGCACCGTGACCTTCTCGCGGATCAGCAGTTGCCGGAACAGATCGGGCGATCGCGACGTGAAGTAGTCGACCACGACGAGAGTGCCGCCATGCAGCAGGGGTCCCCACAGTTCCCATACCGAGAAGTCGAATGCGTACGAGTGGAACAGCGTCCAGACGTCGTCGGGACCGAACGCGAACAACAGATCGGTGCCGTCGAGCAGTCGGCCGACTGCGCTGTGCGGCACCGCAACGCCTTTCGGCAAACCGGTCGACCCCGACGTGTAGATCACGTAGGCCACATCCGAGGGCCGCAGCGGCGCGGTCCGCTCGTGGTCGCCGACGGGTCCGGCGGAGTACGCATCGAGTTCGAGAGTGTCCAGGTCGAGAAAAGCGACGCTCGACCCGACAACTCGGTCTCGACCCGACCAGGTCAGCACGACGGTCGGTGCCGAGTCGCCGAGCACGTAATCGATTCGCTCCTGCGGATACGACGGGTCGATGGGCACGTACCCTGCGCCCGATGCGACGACGGCGAGAACAGCGACCACGAGATCGACGGACCGTGGCAGCATGACCGCGACGACGGCTTCCGGTCCCACGCCGTGAGCGATCAATGCCCGCGCGAGCCTGTTGGCCCGCTGCGCCAGTTCTTCGTAGTTCAACCGCACGTCTTCGAACACGAGCGCCTGCGCCGCAGGCGACGCCGCTACCGTGTCGTCGAATCGGGCGGCCAGGGTCCGATCGACAGGTGGAGCGACCGGCATCTGATCTGCGCCGGACCACCGCTGCAGTACCAACTCTCGCTCGCCCGGGCCGAACACGTTCACGTCGGCCACAGCAGCATCCGGGTTCGCGAGAACCCCGTGCAGCACGCGGACGAATCGATCGGCGAATACCACGACCGTCTCGCGGTCGAACAGGTCCTGGGCGAAAGCGATCTGCACCGAGAGTTCTCGATCGGAGTCGGTCCCGCCTGCCTCGAACAGGGTCACTTGCAGGTCGAACTTGGCGACCTCGAAGTCGATGTCGACCGGCGAGACCTTCAGTTCCGGGAGTTCGACAGCACGCCGCTCCATGTTCTGGAAGGCCAACATCACCTGGAAGAGTGGGTGCCGGGCCTGCGACCGCTCGGGATCCACTGCGTCGACGACGCGCTCGAACGGAATGTCCGCGTGGGCGAACGCTTCGAGATCGACCTCGCGCGTCGCGGCGAGGAGTGTGGCGAAGTTCGCACCGAGATCGAGTTCGGTCCGAAGCACCAAGGTGTTGACGAACATCCCGATGACGTCGTCGAGAGAGGCTTCACCCCGGCCCGCGACGGGCGTACCGATCGCGATGTCGTCCGTTCCGGACAGTCGGGCGAGCACAACCGCAAGAACGGTGTGGACCGCCATGAACAGGGACGAATTATTTTCGCGGGCAAGGACATCGAGAGCCTCGACGCTCGCGCCGTCGATGACGGTGGTCACGGTGCCACCGATGTTGGTCGACACCGCCGGACGGGGACGATCCTGCGGTAGCGAAATTTCGGGCGCGAGACCGGAGAGCTTGTCGGTCCAGTAGGACAGCTGCGCCGCGGCGAGTGACTCGGGATCGGACTCGAGGCCCAGTGAAGCACGTTGCCACAGAGCGTAATCGGCGTATTGCACCGGGAGCGGCGACCAGTTCGGGGACTGACCCGACGCCCGCGCGACGTAGGCCGACACGATATCGCGGGCAAGTGGTCCCATCGAATAGCCGTCGGAACCGATGTGGTGAACGACCATGGCGAGCACGTGGTCGTTCTCGCCCAGAACGTACAGCTCCGCGCGCACAGGAATTTCGTTCGCTACGTCGAATCCACGCCCGAAGAGATCACGGAGACGCATCTCGATGTCCGACTCGGATGCCGCCGCGGGCCTCAGGTGCAGTCCGGTCGAAGGCCTGATGTCCTGCCTGGCATGTCCATCGACCGCCGGATAGACGGTGCGCAGTGATTCGTGCCGGTCGATCACGTCGTCGACTGCAGCACTCAGGGCCAGGACGTCGAGTTCGCCCTGTAGCCGAATCGCGACCGGGAGGTTGTAGGCGGCCGAATTCGTATCGAGCTGATTGAGGAACCACATGCGCTGCTGCGCGAGCGACAACGGAATCTGTTCCGGTCGAACCTGTTTCGTGAGCTGCGCGCGCCTGCCGCTGCCGACCGAACTTTCGATCCGCTCGGCGAGAGCCGCAACTCCGGCCGCTTCGAACAACAGGCGAACCGGCACACGAGAGTCGAGGGCGTCACCGAGTCTGGCGACCACCCGGGTGGCGATGAGTGAATTGCCGCCGAGGGTGAAGAAGTCGTCGTCGAGACCGACCCGGTCGACCCCGAGGACGTCCGCGAACGTCGCGGCAACGATCTCTTCGACGGGGGTCGTCGGTGCTCTGAATTCGGTGGCCGCGAATGTCGGCTGTGGGAGCGCTTTTCGGTCCAGTTTTCCGCTCGAGTTCAACGGGAACTCGTCCAGCACGACGATGGCCGTCGGGATCATGTAACTGGGGAGCACACCACCGAGATCGGACCGCGCGTCGACGTCGTCGACCGAGCGCCCCGGAGCCGGTACGACATACGCGACGAGGTGATCACCGGTTGCCAAAGCGACTACGAGCACGACCGCCTGGTTGACACTCGGATTCGCGAGAAGTGCCGCTTCGATCTCGCCGAGTTCGATCCGCTGGCCGCGGAACTTCACCTGGAAGTCCGTGCGGCCGATGTACTCGAGCACACCCGGTTCGCCAGGGCCGCCCGCGCGCCACCGAGCGAGATCTCCTGTTCGATACATCCGGGATCCGGGTGCGCCGAAGGGGTCCGCGACGAAGCGGTCGGAAGAAAGATCGGGTCGGCCCAGATACCCGCGGGCAAGCTGTACTCCGGAGAGGTACAGCTCCCCCGCCGTGCCTGCCGGGACCACCTGCAACCGGGAGTCGAGGACTACTGCCGTCGTATTCCATTCAGGTCTGCCGATGGGTACCGAGCCACGATCTGCCTCGGTCGACTCCCAGAACGTCACCGACACGGCTGCCTCCGTGGGGCCGTACAGGTTGTGCAGCCCAGCAGAGGACACCGATCGGAATGCGTCGGCAGTTTCGATCGGGAACGCTTCGCCGATGACGAACACGTGGCGCAGGCTTCGGCATCGATCCGCAGAAGCATGTGCGGTGAACACCGCCAACATCGACGGCACGAAATCGGTGAGGGTGATCGAATGCTCAGCGATCAGATCCGCGATGTACTCCGAATCGCGGTGCCCGTCCGGGGTCGCCAATACGAGCTCCGCGCCCACCTGCAGAGGAAGAAAGAAGCCCCACAGCGAGACGTCGAATGTCGTGGCTGTCTTCTGCAGGTACACGTCGGCCTCGCTGAGGCCATATTCCGTTCGCATCCACGCCATCTGGTTGACGACCGCACGGTGGGACACGGCAACACCCTTGGGTTTGCCGGTCGAACCCGAGGTGAAGATCACGTATGCGGTGTTGTCCGGTCCGAGCGAGGCAGTGCGTTCGGCATCGGTGACGGGCGAGAGACTCGATTCGGTCGCGGGGAGGTCAGCGACGTCGAGCACGGCGACATCGCCGAAAAGGTCGCGGTCACCGTCTCCCGACACGAGCACGCAGAAGGGCTCCGCCGCCTGCAGGATGTACCGAACGCGACTCTCGGGATGGTCCGGATCCACGGGAACGAACGCCGCACCCGCACGAAGAATGGCATAGATGCCGACGACCAGATCCAGCGATCGTCGGATCGCCACAGCGACGCGAGCTTCGGGGCCGACTCCACGATCGATCAGCACGCGAGCCAGCGCGTCGACCTGGGCATCGAACTCCCGGTAGGTGAGGGATCGGCCTTCGAACACCACGGCAACATGGTCGGCGTGAGTGGCTACTCGCTTGTCGAACTCCGACAGCAACGTCGGCTCGGAGTCCAGCCCTCGATCGGTATCGTTCCACTCCTGCAACAACACTCGACTCTCGTCGCTGCCGACGAGTTCGAGGTCACCGACCAATTCCGCGGGATCCGCTGCGATCGCGTCCAGCAGCCGACTGTAGCGACGCGCGATGGACTGAACCGTGGACTCGTCGAACAGCGCTGTCGCGTAGAGAATTTGCGCAGCGATCGCCCCTGTCTCACCGTCCCAGGCGTCGGTACCGGCCAACGTGAACTGCAGATCGAATTTCGCGAGTGCGCCGTCCATCGACAACGGTGTGACGGCAAGATCTGGAAGCTCCAAGGATTGCTGCGCCATGTTCTGGAAGAACATGGCGACCTGAAAGATCGGGTGCCGCGACGGCGACCGCTCCGGGTCGAGAACCTCGACGAGCCTTTCGAAGGGAACCGCGTCGTGGCCGAACGCGTCCAGATCCGATTCCTGAACCCGTGCAAGAAGATCGACGAAGGTCTCGGCCGGGTCGAATCGAGTACGCAACGGAAGAGTGTTGACGAACATGCCGACGAGGTCGTCGAGCTGTTCGTCGCCACGCCCTGCGATCGGCGCACCGATGACGATGTCGTCGGTGTTGGACAACCGGGCGAGCAACACCGCCAACGCGGCGTGGGCGACCATGAAGAACGTGGCGTTCTTGGACTTCGCGAGTTCGAGGAGCGCTCGGTGCGTTGCACCGGAGATCTCGAACTCCACCGTGGCTCCGACACTGGACTGTACCGACGGACGTGGTCGATCGGTCGGTAGGTCGAGCTGAGCCGAAACAGAAGCCAGCTCGGATTTCCAGAACGCCTCCTGCACCGCGAGAGGCGATGTCGGGTCGTCGCTCGAGCCGAGAACCTGCTGCTGCCAGAGCGTGTAATCGACGTACTGAACGGTCAGCGGGGCCCAGTTCGGTTCTCGGCCGTCGACGCGAGAAAGGTAGGCCGTCATCAGATCTCGCGTCAGCGGTGCCAGCGAGGCACCGTCGGCGCTGATGTGGTGGGTGACGAGCGCAAGCACGTAATCCCCGTCGGCGACTTCGAACAACCGGGCACGCAGCGGAACTTCGGCGGCCAGGTCGAACGCAGTGAGCGTCATCTCGCGCAACACATCGGCGATCTCGGATTCCGCCACGCGGATCGGCTCCAGCCGGGGCGCGACCTCCTCGGCCCGAAGGACCGACTGATGACCGACACCGTCGGTATCGGGATAGTAGGTGCGAAGCGACTCGTGCCGCTCCACCACGTCCACCACTGCCCGAGCGAGCGCACTCGCATCGAGCTTGCCCGTCAGCCGCACTGCGAGCGGGAGGTTGTTGATCGCGGACTCCGGCTCCAGCCGGTTCATGAACCACATGCGGCGCTGCGCGAGCGACAGCGGGATCGAATCCGGCCGAGGACCTGCATTCAAAGGTGTTCGACGCCCGACATCGCCCTGCGCATCGATCGACTCGGCGAGACCCACCACCGAGGAATTGTCGAAGAGCGATCGAACCGACACCGTCGTATCGAGAGCAGCACCGATACGCGCAACCACCTGCGTCGCGATCAGTGAGTTCCCGCCGAGTTCGAAGAAGTCGTCGTCCAGACCGACGCGCGGAAGATCGAGCAGTTCGGCGAACACCCCGGACACGACGCGTTGAGTTCCGCTTTCGGGCGCTCGGAATTCCCGGGCGAGCAGGACGGGGTCCGGCAATGCGGCACGATCGAGTTTGCCTGCGGGTGTCAGGGGAAGTTCGTCGATCAGCACGATCGCGGTGGGCACCATGTGACGAGGAAGCTTGTCGCCCACGAACCGAGTGAGCTCGGTAGTGCTCAGCACAACGCCTTCGACCGAGCGAACGTAGGACACGAGCATCGCCGAGCCGGCCCCTCCACCGGAGTCTGCACCGGCGCCCGCCGTGCCGCCGACGCCTTCACGAGCCACCGTCACGACGAAGTCGACACCGTCGTGCATCGACAGCGCCGCGTCGATCTCACCGAGTTCGATGCGGAATCCACGGATCTTGACTTGAAAGTCACTGCGACCCACGTATTCGAGCGCGCTGCTCGACTGGCGCCAGCGCACGATGTCGCCGGTGCGATACATCCTCGAACCATCGGTCGTGAATGGATTCGCGACGAATCGTTCTGCAGTCAGAGCCAATCTGCCGTGGTAGCCGCGCGCGAGTGCCGGGCCCCACAGATAAAGCTCGCCTTTCGAACCGGGTGTCGTCGGATGGAGTCGATCGTCGAGCACCACGCCCGACACGCCCCGGATTGGACTTCCGATGGAGACGGGGGCGCCGGATTCGAGCGCTCCGCTGCAGGTGGCCATGATGGTTGCCTCGGTCGGCCCGTACCCGTTGAGAAACCGGCGCGGACCGGCGGGCCGATTCACAGCCCACTTCGACACCAGTTCGGGCGGGCACGCCTCTCCCCCGGAAAGAACCATTTCGAAATCGTTCAGATCACTCGGATCCACCGACGCCATCGCGGCAGGGGTGATCATGGCGTGCGTGACCTGCTCCCGTCGCAAGAGTTCGGCGAGCTCGGTCCCGCCGTACACGGACGCCGGGGCGATCACCATGGTCGATGACGCGGTGACAGCCATCAGCAGCTCGAAAACGGAGGCGTCGAAGCTCGGCGACGCGAAGTGCAAGGTCCGGGCCGATGGCGTCAAGCCGAACAGCTCGCGCATCTCCGCAGCGAGGTCGTTCAGACCCGCGTGTGTGACCACAACTCCCTTCGGCTTTCCCGTCGAACCGGAGGTATAGATCATGTACGCGCCGTGCGTCGCGAGCAGCGTCCCGGCGCGGTCGGGCGGTAGCACGGTGGAGCTGTCCAGTTCGTCTATCTCGGCGATCGTCGACTCGTCGTCGAGCACCATCCACTCGACGGTCGACGGCAATGCGTGCACGAACTCCGTGACCGTCACACCGAAGCGTGTGCCCGAGTCGGAGAGCATGTGCTCGATCCGATCGGACGGATAGTTCGGGTCGACCGGCAGAAAGGTGGCGCCGGACTTGGCGATCCCCCACACCGACTGAACCGACAGATCCGAACGAGGCATCGCGACCGCTACGACGTCGTCCGGTCCGAGCCCACGGCCGATCAGAGCTCGTGCCAGTCGGCTGGAACGGGAGTCCAACTCGGCGTACGTGAGGAGCGCGCCGTCGTAGGACAGGGCGGTCGCAGACGGGTCCAGTTCGACGGCAGTGAGCAGGAGGTCGGGCAGAAGGGGTATGCGCGGGCGCCTGACACGCGGCGCACGCCGGGGTCGGGCCGAGCCGCGCGCGGGTGTTCGATCGGCGGACACATCTTGGCCGCTACCACTCATCGAAGCGTGCCTTCGACGGTCACCGGCAGCTTGAACTCGATCACGACGCACCCTCAGATCTCGACACGAGGGCAGCTCGAATAGCCCGGGAGGGCCGAGCTCCTGTTGCCGCCCCGCACAGGTTTACAACGACGAACTGAGTCCATATATACCGCATCGTCGCGAACCGTCCGGCGTTACGACCGAGAAAAAACCGGGTCGAAGTCCATTTCACTCGAAAAAAAGCATTCGACTGAATGCTTTTTCGGGACAACTCGTCCCACTACTGTTGGATCTCAGCGACCACCCAGGATCCACTTGTTCAGTATCGGTCCGATTCTCTCCAACGCCGTGGGCGAGGCCAGTTTCCAGTGCGACGTCGCGATCGGGTAGTTGACCGTGCGCTCTGCATTCACAGCGCACTGCCAGGTCGAGACACCCGATTCACCCGACGGATCGTCGAGTCCGGCGGTGAAGTACAGCAGGTCACCGTCGAATTCGACGGGCTCGTAGGCAGCCAGCACCTGCGCGGAGTGCCCGATCCCGTCGACGATGATCTCGATACGTTCTCGCGTCAGCGCATCGAACGGCGCCGGCAACGTCGCCGCTAGTTCGGCAACGCCCTGCACGTCGAGTTCGGCGAGGTCGCGGTCGTTGTCGCCGCCGAACTCGCCCACCAGATCGACCATTGTCGGCAGTGCCGTCGTGCGGCCTTCCGTTCTTCCTATGGTCGCATCCATGACGGCGAGAGTCGCGACCTCGTGCCCGAGTGCCCGTAGCCGAACGGCGACGGCGTGCGCAAGCACCCCGCCCATAGACCACCCGAGTAGGTGGTACGGCCCGGTAGGTCGAACGGCGCGGATCTCGCGCACGTACAGCTCTGCCCAGTCCTCGATCGATATCGGCAACACCCGCTCGCCGGACAGCGCGGGAGACTGCACCCCGTAGATCGCGCAATCTGAGTCGAGGTACGGCGCGAGGCCTGCGAACGCCCACGCCGTCCCGGTGATGGGATGGAAGCAGAATAGTGCTTGCTCGGAGCTGCCCTCGCGGAGAGAAACCAGGACGTCGAACGGTCCACCCGTTTCGGATGCACCCGGATCGCGCTCGATGCGTGCGGCCAACTTGGCGGGCGTAGAGCTACCGAACACCCACGGTAGCGGCACGTCACGACCGAGTGCCGAACCAAGCGTTCCCACCATTCGCACCGCGACCATGGAGTTGCCACCGAGATCGAAGAAGTCGTCGTCGACACCCACTCGTCCAGCGCCGAGAGTGTCGGCGAACACCTGTACCACCAGCGCCTCGGTCTCCGTGCTCGGCGCACGGTACTGCACCTTGTCGAACACCGGGGCGGGCAGAGCTCGACGGTCCACCTTGCCGCTGGAATTCAGGGGAAGGCCGTCCAGAACGACGAACGCAGCGGGGATCATGTAGGACGGTAGTTCGCCCGATAGATACGACTGCAGCGCGGTTCGATCGACCGTCCGACCGTCGGACGGAACTACGTAGGCCACCAACCGGTGGCCGAGCTCGCCGTCCTCGCGCGCCACGACGGCTACGTCGGTGAGGTCGCTGTGCGTGCGGAGAGCGGATTCGACTTCGCCCAACTCGATGCGATAGCCACGAACCTTGACTTGCTCGTCCGTACGGCCGAGGTACTCGAGTTCGCCGTCGCGATTCCATCGAGCGAGGTCTCCGGTTCGATACATGCGTGCGCCGCTGCGGCCGAAGGGATCGGCGACGAACCGCTCGGCCGTCAAGGCCGTACGTGAGGTGTACCCGCGCGCGAGCTGAACCCCGGTGAGGTACAGATTGCCGCCGACACCCGCCGGAACGAGGTTCATTCTGTCGTCCAGCACTAGGCATCCGGTATTCCACGCGGGCGCCCCGACGGGCACGACAGACCTGTCCGTGTTCCCCACCTCGTGATGAGTCACCGACACCGCCGCCTCGGTCGGCCCGTACAGATTCACGAGCTTTCCGGCGTTGCGGCGCCGGAACCACTGTGCGAGACCGGCCGGGAGCTCTTCACCGATCGAATACACCCGCTGGATCGACGCAGGAAGCACCCCGGACGAGTGAGTCAGCAGCGCGTTCAGCATTGTCGGCACGAGACCGAGAGTCGTCACGCCCTCGGCACGGACAACTTCGAGGAGGTACGCCGGATCCGCGTGCAGGCGTGGCTCCGCGATCACCGCTGTACTGCCTGCGAGCAACGCACCCCAGTACTCCCACACGGACAGATCGAACGTCACTGCCGTGTGAACCAGAACCTTGTCGCCGCTCCCAGTCCCGAAGGTGGTACGCAACCACTCCACTTGATTGACGATCGCGCGGTGTGAGACCGCCACACCCTTGGGCCTGCCGGTCGAGCCGGAGGTGAAGATGACGTAGGCAGTATTGTCCGGTCGCAGCGGCGCGATCCGCTCGGAGTCGTCCAGTGGTTCGTCGGACAATCCGGCAAGATCCATCTCGTCCACCGCCACCGTCGGCGCCGTGGTCTGCCAGCCTGCGGAGTCACCGGGGCCGGTGACGACCAACACGGGCTCGGCCGTGTCGATCACGTATGCGTTGCGGTCCGCAGGATTACCACTGTCGATGGGAACGTACGCGGCACCGGTCTTGACGACCGCGTACATCGTCACCAGTAAATCGAGTCCCCGCGGGATCGACAGCGCGACCGCCGACTCCGGCCCGACTCCGCGCGAGATCAGGTAGCGCGCAACCCTATTGACCCGGGAGTCGAATTGCCGGAAGGTCAACCGCTGTCCGTCTGCGACGACCGCTTCGTTGTTCGGCGTGTCGGACACGCGTGCTTCGAACAATGAGACGAGGGTCGCGGACTGACTGATCGGATGTGAGGTCCGATCTGCGGAGTGCACCATCGAGCGCTGCTCGGCAGCACTCATCAGATCGATGTCGCCGATGCGCACGTCTGCATCGTCGACGACGCAACCGAGGACCCGTACGAAACGATCGAGCATCGACTGCGCCGTTGTCTCGTCGAAAAGATCTGTCGCGTAGGACAGCTCGATCCCGAAGGCGGCATCGCCACCGCGGTCGGCACGTTCTGTGATGGTGAAATGCAGATCGGACTTGGCGACGTTCGATTCGAACTCGACGGGTCGGACAGCCAGATCCGGCAGCTCGAGGTCCTTGTGTGCGATGTTCTGGAACGAGAAGCCGACCTGGAACAGCGGACTGTACGCAGAGGACCGCGGCGGATTGATCGCTTCGACGACCCGCTCGAAGGGAACGTCGGAGTTCGCGAACGCAGCGAGGTCCACTTCGCGGACGTCGGCAAGCGAGTCGACGAAGCTGGCGGACGGGTCCATCCTGGTCCTGAGCACGAGTGTGTTGACGAACATGCCGATGAGCCCATCCAGCGCTTCGTCCCCGCGCCCCGCGATAGGTGTGCCGACGACGATGTCGCCGGAGCCGCTCACGCGGCTCAGCAACGCCGCCAGGGCGGTGTGCACCACCATGAACAGCGAGGCACCGTGCTCGTGCGCAACAGCCGTCAAGCCTCGATGGACATCCCCAGGGAGCATCGACCGCACTGCCGCGCCGACGAACGACTGCCGTTCTGGACGCCGACGGTCGGTGGGCAAGTCGATCACGGGAGCGACTCCGCCCAGCTGCTCCTGCCAGTACGCGATCTGCGTGCTGAGCAGCGACTTAGGGTCGGATTCGTCACCGAGCACCTCGCGCTGCCACAGGGCGAAGTCTGCGTACTGCACCGGCAGCGGCGACCACTGCGGGGTCTGCCCGGCTGCACGTGCCGCGTACGCAATCATGACATCGCGGACCAGCACAGGCAGAGATGATCCATCGGCACTGATGTGATGCACGACGATGACTAGTACGTAGTCGCGAGCGTGTTCCGTGCTCGGGTCGTCGACATCGTAGAGCCGGACGAACACCGGTGGAGCCTCGGTGACGTCGAACCGTCGGGTCACCGCCTCGCGCACGCGCTCGGACACGTCTTCTGGACGTACTCGAACCGGCGTCAGATCGGGAACAGCGAGCGCGGCGGGTGACACTGCCTGCGAGGGGCCGTCGGTTTCGTTCGGGTAGGAGGTTCGAAGCACCTCGTGTCGGTCGACGACATCGGCGACGGCCGCTTGAAGGGCGTCGACGTCGAGATTGCCGGACAGGCGCACGGCGATCGGAATGTTGTCCACGATCGACGAGGTGTCGAATTGATTGAGGAACCAATAGCGTTGTTGCGCAAGGGACAACGGGACTCGATCCGGACGTTCGCCCTTGATCAGCTGTGGCCGCTCGTCGATCTCGGATGCCATCGCCACGGATGCTGCGAGTGACTCCACGGACGAACTTTCGAACAGGGTTCGGATCGAGACCGTTCGGCCGAGCGTGGCACTCAATCGCGCCGCCACCTGGGTTGCGATCAACGAGTTGCCACCCAGTTCGAAGAAGTCGTCGTCGAGGCCCACCGTCTCGACTTTCAGCACATCCTCGAACACGCCTGCGACGACCTGTTCCGTGGCGGAGCCGGGCGCGCGGAACTCGCGTTCGATCGACGTCGGCTCGGGCAACGCAGCTCGATCCAGCTTGCCCACCGGCGTCAGCGGTAGTTCGTCGAGCGCGACCACTTGCGCCGGCACCATGTGCCGCGGCAGCCGTTCCTTCACCCACCGCCGAATCACCGATACGTCGAGGGTCGATTCCACCACCGGCAGTACGTAGGTCACCAGCACGGTCGCGGCGGCCCCCTGCTGACCCGTACGAGCTACGGTGACCGCGAACTCGACCTGGGGATGGGAGGTGACGACGGCATCGATCTCACCGAGCTCGATGCGGAAGCCGCGGATCTTGACCTGGAAGTCGCTGCGTCCCACGTACTCGATCTCGTGCGATTCGGGCACGCGACGAACGACATCGCCGGTGCGGTACATACGACTGCCGTCCCCGACCAGCGGATTGGCGACGAAACGCGCAGCCGTCAGCCCCCGGCGATTGTGGTAGCCACGAGCTACCCCCGGCCCCCAGACGTACAGTTCGCCCTTCGCACCACCGACCACCGGACGTAGCCGATCGTCGAGTACAGCCGCCGACATCCCGCGAATGGGAGCACCGATCGACACCACCGCGCCCGCGACCAGCGCATCCGAGATATTGGACATGATCGTCGTCTCGGTCGGACCGTAGCCGTTGAAGAACTCACGAAGACCCCGACCGTCACCCCGCTCGACTGCCCAGCGCGCCAGTAGCTCGGGCGACCACGCCTCGCCACCCACGACCACCACGCGCAAATCAGGCAATCCCTCGGGATCCACCGATGCCAGCGCGGCGGGCGTCACGAACGCATGCGACACGCGCTCGGACACCAACAACTTCCACAACTCGACCCCACCGAACACGGACGCCTCTGCCACGACCATCGTCGAGGACGCACCCACCGCCAGCAGCAACTCCAACACGGACGCATCGAAGCTCGGGGAGGCGAAGTGAAGCGTTCGCGAGTCCGCCGCCAATCCGTAGCGCGTGCGCTGCTCGGCCGCGAAATCGGCCAATCCCGCTTGGGTGACCACCACGCCTTTGGGAACACCTGTCGAGCCCGAGGTGTAGACAACGTAGGCAGCGGACTCCGGCCGTATGCGCCCGACCCGATCCACCGCCGTTATCGGCTCGCACGAGACCCCCGCCAGCAGTTCTTCGACGACGGGGTCATCCAGCACGATCCACTGCACACTCGTCGGCAGTGCCGGTACGAACTCACTCAGGGTGACGCCGATCCGGACACCGGAGTCGAGGACCATCCGTTCCAGACGATCGGCCGGATAACCCGGATCGAACGGAACGAACGCGCCTCCCGACTTCGCTACCGCCCACACCGACAGGACGGATTCCACCGACCTCGGCAGCGCCACACCCACGAACCCGTCGACCTGGACGCCGGCGTTCACCAACACACGTGCCAAGCGGGACGACCGACCGTCGATGTCGCGGTACGACACGCTCGCCGAACCACAGACCACTGCCGTCGAATCCGGACTTCGCTCCACCGCTGCGGCCAACACATCCGGCAACGAGACCGAGCGAACCCGGCGCGTGCGCGGCGCGCGCTTGTCCTTCTTGCGCCCCTTCGATGTGCCCGACTTGGGCGAGCGCTCGACCGCCGTCTCGCCGGAAGCGCCACGGTGCGCGTTGGAATTCGTCGGATTCATCGGTAAGCGTGTCCTCGCAGTCGGTCAGGGATTCGGACTGACTTTTGGGATCCAAATCGGACAAAATAGCCTATTTCTGCATCACAGGCATTTCGTACCATATTCGGACCTACCATGAAGGCTACCAAGGGACGCGAAATCTGCAATTACTCACGATTCACATTCGCGCACGAAGATGACGTGAAGATTAACAATTGCGGACGCGTCGAGATAAAACCGAGATAATCAGCGAATTTACGAGAATTGCGTCACAAACATTCTCTATGACGGTTTTACGGCGCCGCGCAGACTCTCCCCCTGCCCCTGCGCGGCGCCCTGGCTATCAGCCGAATACTGTCCAGCCCGCCGTCGAACGACTGGTTGGGAGCGTATTTCCGATCGGATGCTCGACGAGCACCACCGAGGCAAGGTCCTCGGCGTCGATAGTGTCACCGAGGGCCTCGGCCTCTGCCCCGGAAACGAATGCGTGCGTCACCCAGTGTTCGACAGCGACCACATCGACAGAATTGGCCTGTCCTGAGTCGAGAATCACCATCGCCGCACCGGTGGACGACGCGAGCACCCATTCCATTGCAGACCAAACGTTACCGAATCCCGCAGTCCCGTACGTGCGGGACTCGTAGGTCAACCCGATGTGCTCGCGCAGTGAATCGGCAAGTGTGACGACGTCGCCGTGCGATATCGGTTCACGAGCGTCATCGAAGAATGCAAACGGATCCTCGGGCCGAAGCAATCTCACACGCTCCGAATACGACACGGGACGTGACGAGCGCCCGGCGACCGAGTCGATCACGGATTTCGCGTTCAGAACGATCCACTCGTCGACCGTATTCTCGACACCGTCTGCGGTCGCAGCAATGCCGAGAGCAGCAGAGTCGGCCGCCTCGACTGCCGTCGCAGCGCCGCTCTTCGCGACGGCCCACAGCGCGACGACACGCTCCTCGGAGCGCGGAACAGCCACGACCACCGAATCGCCAGGACCGATGCCGCGTGCGATCAGTTCACGAGCGAGTTGTGAAGACCTCTCGTCGACCTCGGCGAATGTGATGTCGACATCACCGACCGAAATGGCCGGGGCGTCGGGATCGTCGTCGACCACGGTTCGCAGCACTTGCGCGAGGGTCGCACCCTCGACCACCGACGGCGACGCAACGTCGTCGGGTGACGGCGCCGTGAGAACGTGCCCGGCGTCGGCGTCGGCATCGGACTGCATGTCGATGTCCCCGACGATCAGTTCGGTGTCGCGACCGACAGCATCGAGCACCTTCGTGAACCGCTCGCCGAGCCGGACAACCGACTCTTCGTCGAACAGATCCGTCGCGTACGTGAAGACGATGCGGAGCCGATCGCCGACGCCCTCGACCGTGATCTGAAGATCGAACTTGGCCGCCAGTTCGGCACCATCGAGCACCGCAACGGACAGTCCCGGCAATTCGAGGCTTGCCTGCTCCTGGTTCTGCAGCGACAGGACTACCTGGAAGATCGGATGTCGGGCCACCGATCGCGCCGGGGCGACCGCATCCACCACCCTCTCGAACGGGACATCCGCGTTGGCGAAGGCTCCGAGGTCCACGTTCCGCACCCGGTCGAGAAGATCGCCGAATCGGTCGGCGGGATCGACATCGACTCGTAGAGCGAGCGTGTTGACGAACATTCCGACCAGTCCGTCGAGGGCGGCATCACCGCGGCCGGCTACCGCTGTACCGATTGCGATGTCCCGTCCGCCGCTGATGCGAGCCAACAGCACAGCCAACGCGCTGTGCACGACCATGAACAGCGAGGCGTTGTTCTCACGCGCGATCGCAGCGAGTGACTCGGTCGATTCCGCAGACAGTTCGGTCGACCACGAGCGCCCACGCATCGACTGCTGCGGCGGACGCGGCCTGTCCGTAAGCAGGTCCAACTCGTCGGGAACTCCCGACAACTGCTCCGTCCAGTATCGAAGTTGTGCTGCGGCGAGGGAGTCGGCGTCCTCCGCAGTGCCCAGAACGTCGTGCTGCCAGAGCGCGTAGTCCGCGTACTGCACGGGTAGCGGGGCCCAGGCGGGCGCCGAACCGGACGTCCGCGCCACGTAGGCAGTCATCACATCACGCGCCAGCGGAGCCATCGACACCCCGTCGGCGGAGATGTGATGCACGGAGACGGCGAGGACATGATTGTCCTCGGCGAGCGCGAACAGCTGCACACGCACCGGTACGCCGCTCGACACGTCGAAACCACGTGTGATCGTCTCGCGAACTCGGTCGATCAGTTCCATCTCGCTGGCACAGGCGATCGGCGCCAGATCGAGCCCGACATCCGCGACGTCGCCGATCTGTTGGAACGGCCCGTCCTCGTCCGACGGGTAGCTCGTGCGCAGGCTCTCGTGCCTGTCTATGACATCGCGAATGGCGAGGTCGAGTGCACCGAGATCGAGCTCACCCGACAGCCGAATCGCCAGCGGGATGTTGTAGACGGACGAGCCAGGGTCGAGTCGATTGAGGAACCACATTCGTTGCTGGGCCAGCGACAGCGGGATGCGCGACGGCCGTTCGGCAGCGACGAGTGTTCTGCGGCCCCCGACGCCGAGACGCCGGCTTGCACACGACGCGAGAGCGGCGACCGTCGGTGATTCGAACAGCTCACGAACCGTCACGTCGCTACCGAGCGCTGCGTTCAATCGCGCGATGACCCTGGTCGCGTCGAGCGAGTTGCCGCCGAGCTCGAAGAACGAGTCGTCCGCGCCCACGGCGTCGTGGACGAGAACCTGCCCGAACACCTCGGCAACCGCCTTCTCGGCAGGAGTACTCGGCGCGCGGAAGGCGGACGCGGATGCGTACACCGGAACCGGCAAGGCGCGACGATCCAGCTTGCCGTTGACGGTCAGCGGTAGCTCGTCCAGGATCTCGATGACGTCCGGAACCATGTAGCTAGTGAGGAACTGGGCGGCAATGGACCGCAGTCGGGCGAGATCGATACTCGCGCCCGCCGACGGTACGACGTAGGCGACCAACGATTCCGTGGCCCGATCCCCTGCGCCGGCGACGCCGCGGACGTCACGGCGCACGATGGCCACCACCTGAGCGACGTCGGCGTCGCGCAACAGCGCGGATTCGACTTCACCGAGTTCGATCCGGAATCCACGTAGCTGCACCTGTGAATCGCTACGACCTGCGTACTCGAGTTGCCCGGACGCGTTCCAGCGACCGCGGTCGCCCGTTCGGTACATCACCGATCCGCTCGGCCCGAACGGATCGGCGGCGAACCGAGTGGCCGTCAGAGCGGGTTTGCCGAGGTAGCCTCGCGCAAGCTGCGCACCGCTGACGTACAGCTCGCCGTCGACGCCGACCGGAGCGAGACCGAGCCTCGAATCGAGAACTCGCACAGTCAATCCGGGCAAGGCGTCGCCGATGACACTGGCCGTTGCGCGATGGGCGAGCTCACGCGAAAGCGCCAGGTACGACACGTGCACGGTGGTTTCGGTGATGCCGTACATGTTGACCAGCAGCGGTCCGTCCGGATGGCGGGCGTACCAGCGATCGAGGGACCCCAGATCGAGCGCTTCGCCACCGAATACGATGTAGCGCAACGACAACTCGGCAGCACGCTCTCCCGCAGACCGTTCGGCCTCGGCCAGCTGCGCGAAGGCAGACGGCGTCTGGTTGAGGACGGTGACACGTTCGCGTGCGAGCAATTCGAGAAACTTGTCGGGTGAGCGGGACGTGAAGTAGTCCACGGTGACCAGCCGTCCACCCGCCAACAGCGGGCCCCAGATCTCCCATACCGAGAAGTCGAATGCGTACGAGTGGAACATCGTCCACACGTCCTCGCGCCCGAACTCGAATCTCTTCGCTGCGGCCGCGAACAGCATCGTGACATTTCGGTGGGTGACGGTGACGCCCTTGGGTCGCCCCGTCGAGCCCGACGTGTAGATCACGTAGGCGACGTTGCCAGCGGAGATACCGCTGGGGAGTTCGTCACCGGAAAGGGCTGATCCGTCGTATTCGGCAAGCTCCGCGCCGTCGACGAAGATGACCGGGCATTCGAGCGTACCGAGCGACTCCACCTCTCCCGAGGACGTGATCACCGCGCTCGGGGCCGCATCGCCGAGGATGTACGACAGCCGCTCGGCCGGATTGCTCGTGTCGACGGGCAGGTATCCCGCACCGGCCTTCAGGACACCGAGGATGGCAGCGATCAGATCGGCGGATCGAGGGAGAGCCACCGCAACGAGACTTTCGGGACCGATTCCCTTGTTCGACAGCGCTCGTGCAACTCGGTTGGCGGCGCTGTCGAGCTCTGCATAGCTGAGTGTGACGTCGCCACTCGTAACGGCCGGCGCCTCCGGATTGGCAGCGACAACAGCCTCGAAGCGTGCGGGGAGCGTGGCATCACCCGAATCGACGGCTTCGGAGCGGACATCGCTCAGGTGCGCACGCTCGTTCGCGTCGAGGATGTCGATGTCCCCGATGACGACATCGGGGTCGGCGACGACCGCGTTCACGACCGCAGTCAGTCGACGAGCGAAACTCACCGCGGTGTCTTCGTCGAAGATGTCTCGCGCGTAGGTCAATTCGACCACCAACGGCCCCTCGGCACCCGCGTCCGACAGCATCTCGGTGATGGCCAACTGCAGATCGAACTTTGCGATATCGAGATCGAGGTCGACGCCCGCCACCGTCAACCCGGGGAGGGCGAACCGAGTCGGTTCCATGTTCTGGAACGTCAGCATGACCTGGAAGATCGGGTGGCGCGCTGCACTTCGTTCCGGATCGAGAATCTCCACCAGACGCTCGAACGGCAGATCGGCATGTGCGAATGCCTCGAGATCGGTGTTGCGCGTGTCGTTCAGCAACTGGCGGAAGCCGAGGTTCGGCGACGCGTCGGTTCGGAGTACGAGTGTGTTGACGAACATGCCGATGAGGTCGTCGAGCGCTTCCTCACCGCGACCTGCGACGGGCGTTCCGACCGCGATGTCCGCGGAGTCCGACAAACGTGACAGCAGAACCGCGAGTGCCGCGTGCACGACCATGAAGACGCTGGCGCCCGACTCCGTCGCCAATGCCTTCAAGCGTCGATGCGTATCGGTGTCGATCGTAAATGTGTGCGTAGCACCGACATTGGACGCGACAGCGGGCCGCGGTCGATCGAACGGCAGACCCAGTTCGGTCGGCAGGTCCGCCAACGCCGAAGTCCAGTACTCGATTTGATCGGCGATGACCGAATCGGGCTCGTGCTCGGACCCGAGGACGTCGCGCTGCCACAGCGTGTAGTCCGCATACTGAACTGGCAACGGCGCGAAGTTAGGCAGCGCGTTCTGGCTACGCGCGTGGTACGCCGTCATCACATCACGAGTGAGCGGGCCCATCGAGACCCCGTCACCGGAGATGTGGTGCACGACGAGGATCAGAACGTGCTCCTCGTCCGACACCTGCAGAAGCCGAACACGAAGGGGCACCTGCACTGTGACGTCGAACCCTGTCGACACCATGTCGCGCACCGCCATGGCGACGTCGCTCGGTTCGACGACGACCGGCGTCAACTCGGGGAACACGTCGTCGACGGACTGGATGACCTGATACCCGATACCGTCGACGTCGGGGTAGGACGTCCGCAGCGACTCGTGCCGCTCGATCACGTCACGAATGGAGTGAGAGAGCGCCTGTACGTTCAGTCGGCCGGACAGCCGAATCGCCACCGGAATGTTGTTCACGGCGGACTCGGTGTCGAACCTGTTCAGGAACCACATTCGCTGCTGGGCCAGCGACAGTGGGATGGCATCGGGGCGCACCCGAGGTGCCAATGCGGCGCGGGCATCGCCGAGAGTTCGCGAGGAGATCTCGCGCGCAAGATCTTCGACGACAGGGTTGCCGAACAGCAACGGCACCGGGATTCGGACGTCGAGTGCTGCACCGAGACGCGCAACCAGCCTGGTCGCAGCGAGGGAATTGCCACCCAGGTCGAGGAACGAGTCGGTTCTGCCGACGCGTTCGATTCCGAGGACCTCGGCGAAGATGTCCGCGACGGTCTGCTCCAGCTCGGTCGCCGGCGCCACGAACTCCCTGGCCGCGAACACGGGAGCCGGAAGGGCAGCGCGGTCGAGCTTGCCGACGGGAGTGAGCGGAACCGAGTCCAACTCGATGATCTGAGCCGGGATCATATGCGCGGGCACCACGCTGCCCAGGTAGTCGGCGAGCTCGCCGACGTCGAGCGCACCGCCATCCAGTGCGCCGCCGTCGATCGACTGCACGTAGGACACCAATGCGGCATCACCCGAGGGCAATTCGTGGCCGACGGTGGCCGCGAACTGTACCCGTGGATGTGCGGTGAGCACACTGTCGATTTCACCCAGCTCGATCCGGAAGCCACGGATCTTGACCTGGAAATCGGACCGGCCGAGGTAGTGGATGACGCCGTCGACGTCACGTCGAACGACGTCTCCCGTGCGGTACATGCGCACACCGGCGATACCCGCCGGTGCGTCTGCGAACGGGTTCGCCACGAACCGCTCCGACGTCAGCGCCGCGCGGTCGTTGTAACCCTCGGCAAGCTGCGCACCTGCAAGGTAGAGCTCTCCACTGACACCCGCCGGCACCGGTCGAAGCCGGGTGTCGAGTACGAATGCACCGAGTCCTGCGATCGGGGTGCCGATGACCGGCGACTCCCCTGCGGGAAGCGGCGCAGTGCTGGTCGCGAGAACAGTTGCCTCGGTGGGCCCGTATCCGTTGAAGAACTGGCGTGGCGGCAATCCGTCACCGCGTTCGGCATCCACCCATCTCGCGACGAGCTCACCGGTGAACGTGTCGCCTGCGACGACGACCACTGCGAGATCCGGCAGTCCTGTGGGATCGACCGATCCCAGTGCCCCTGGAGTGATAAGTACATGCGTCACACGTTCGGCACGCAGAAGGTCGGCCAGTTCCTGGCCCCCCTTGATCGAGGGCGGAGCCACGACGAGCGTCGCGCCGGACGTGAACGCCAGAAGCAATTCGAGAACCGAGACATCGAAGCTGGGCGAGCAGATGTGCAACATTCGGGAGTCGGACGTGAGCCCGTAATGCGGGCGCTCGGCAGCCACGAGCGGGCCGAGCCCGGAATGGGTGACGACGACGCCCTTCGGCATTCCCGTCGAACCGGAGGTGTAGATGATGTAGGCCGCGTGCGATTCGAGCAGCGGCCGCACCCGATCCGCGTAGGAGATCGGATGCGATGGCCGTGCCTCGACGGCCGACAACAGTGCCGAATCGTCCAGCGCAAGCCAGTCCACGCCGCCGGGGAGATCCGAGATGTGATGGGAAACGGTGAGGCCGAGGACTGCGCCGGAATCCGACACCATGTGTCGAATGCGATCGAGCGGATAGGTCGGGTCCACCGGCACGAATGCGGCACCCGTCTTGGCGACCGCCCACACTGCAAGCACCGATTCGATCGACCTCGGCAGGGCCAGTGCCACTCTGTCACCCGGCCCGACCCCTCGATCGATCAAAGCCCGCGCCAACTGCGACGACCGTTCGTCGAGTTCGCGGTAGGTCAGCTCCGTGCCCGCACACGTCAGGGCAGCCTTCTCACCCGCCGTTTCGACAGCACCGGTGAGTAGCTGAGACAACAGCTCCGCACGAACACCCGTCCGACGCGTCGGACGTTCTCCACGCGACCGACGACCGGCGCCACGAGTCGCGCCAGGGACCCGAGCGCGGGATTCACTCGCACTCATGTCGCCGAGCCCGTGTTCGATCTTCCAGGAGTGCGGAACGTCATGTATGCGGATCACCTTCGTTGTCGACAATTCGTTGTTCGGCCCACGCGTTACCCGTGACCGCCGTCGAGGACACACGATCGAATCCAACGAGCGACGTTCGGTCGCCCGTTTCGGGCAGGGAACGAGAACAGCCAAGTTTACCGAGCCGTCCTCAGTTCTCCCCGCGCGGACGAAGGAGCAGACCCCAGATCTACTTCTTCGCCTCAGGGATCTATCCCGGTTTCGTGCGAAATCGTTACCGGAAGTCCCCGAGGTCGATCGGCACCTACAGATTCGTCACGGTGCGCCCGTCTGCCCACGCGTCGACCGCATCTCCCGTGGCTGGACCATCTGTGACGACCACCACTACGAGATCGTCCAGGTCGTCCGGACCCGATCCTTCGAGTACGTCCATCGGCACGAACGCGTGCGTCGCCCACGATTCGAACAGAAGGTCGACCACCGAGTCGGCGCCGACGTTCGGTTCACCCATTATCAGCGCGCCTCCGCGCGATGTCACCGCGAACGCCTCGAATATCGACGCGTCGGAGTCGAACGAACCGTAGAGGAAGCTACGTGTGTCGTAGGTCAGTTCGAACCGTTCGGCGTACTCACCGAGACGGTGCATCAGCTCCGATTGCGTGAGCGAGCCCGAGGACAGCGTGATCGCTGTGTGGTCTCCGGACAGCGGCTGGAGCCGGTCGGTGTACGAGACCGGATGTCCTGGGCGATCTGCCGTTTCGCGCCCGAAGTCGACGCTGTCCACCACGACCCAGGTCGGACCGTCCGGTGCCGTCGCCAGGTGAACGCCGACGGTCACACCGAACTGCGCGTCACCGACCTGGCGACTCGAACCGGGCTGCGACGGAACGACCGCCGCACCCGTCTTGGCCACCGCCCACAACGCCTCGATCGCCGTCGTCGAACGCGTGAGGTGCACCACTACCGACGTTCCCGGTCCGACGCCCCGTTCGATCAGCGAACGAGCGAGTTTCGACGACGCGATGTCGAGTGCTCGGTAGCTGATTTCGTCCTCGCCCGATATGAGCGCCGGGGCTTCGGGATCGTCCTCGACAACCTCCGCCAATACCTTCGGAAGTATCTGCAAGTCGGACCCGAACGATCCTCCGGCTCCGAGCGTGCCGGACTCCGGTCCCGTGGAGGCAGTCACAATGCGTTCTCGCTCGCCCGCATCGAGAATGTCGATCGTCCCGACCTGCCCGTTCGGCTCGTCGATCAACGCATCGAGAATCGAGAGGAACCATCGACTCAGTTCGCTCACGTACCGACCGTCGAGGAACGTGTCGAGGTACTTGAATGTCAGCTCCAACTGTGCCTCGACCACCGTCAGCACGGTCAACGGATAGTGCGTGGCGTCGTTGACACCGACACCGGTGATGTGCAGACCGTCGACCGAACTGGCCGCTGCGATCGCGTCACGGTCGATGGGATACGACTCGAACACGAGCAGGGTGTCGAACAGCCTGTCCAGGCCGATTCGCTGCTGGATCTCCGTGAGCCCCACGTAATGATGATCGAGCAGGTCCGCCTGTTGACCCTGCAGTCGAACGAGGGTCTCCGCCCGCGAGCGCCGATCACCGATATCGACCCGGACCGGCAGCGTATTGATGAAGAGACCGACCATCGATTCCACGCCGGCGAGATCGGCCGGACGCCCCGAAACGGTGGCACCGAACACGACATCGGAACGCCCGGTCAGACGGCCCAGCAGAATTCCCCACGCTGCCTGCACCACGGTGTTGACGGTGACGCCCAGATCCGAGGCCATGGCGCTCAGCGCGGCGGTCCGCTCCTCGGAGAGCGACACCTCGATCTTGTCGATGACCGGTGCCCCACCGGAACGCCGCACACTCTCGGTGAGCAGTGTCGGTTCGGAAACGCCGTGCAGAGCATCCTCCCATCGATCGAGCGAGTCACCTCGGTCCCGACCGTCGAGCCAGGACAGGAAGTTGCGGAACGGACGCACCCGCGGAAGCACGGACGAGTCCGCATGCACGGCGTACAACACCAACAGGTCCTGCATGAGCAACGGCATCGACCATCCGTCGAGCAGGATGTGGTGACTGGTGATACCGAGGTGCCAGGCATCTTCGGCCACCTTGATGAGCGTGAACCTGATGAGCGGCGGCGCCGACATGTCGAAGCGCTCCGCCTGTGCGGCTACGAGTATCCGCTTCGCCTCGGCCCGTCGTTCGGCCTC
Organism: Rhodococcus sp. FG69; assembly: GCF_057808915.1. Taxonomy (NCBI): domain Bacteria; kingdom Bacillati; phylum Actinomycetota; class Actinomycetes; order Mycobacteriales; family Nocardiaceae; genus Rhodococcus; species Rhodococcus sp. FG69. The sequence continues at coordinate 135,523 of NZ_JBMDIX010000014.1, forward strand.
GGCCAGATGAGTCAGATCGATCTCGCGGAACGGCAGCTTCAACTCGCCGACAACCACCTGAGTCGGCCGTCCGTCACTGTCGGACACGAACGCAGCTCGGAGGTTGGCGTGGCGATCGAGCAACGCCTGCCCGGATGCGCGGAGTCGCTCGGTGTCGACGACGCCGGAGAGGTCGAGCACCGCCTGCATCGTGTAGACGTCCACCGTCGTCTCGGTCATCATCGCGTGGAACAACAAGCCCGACTGCAACGGCGTCAGCGGCCAGACATCTTCGACAGGCTCGTATTTCGACTCCCACGTATCGATCTCGGCCTGAGTGGACTCGATCAGCGGCAGATCCGACGGCGTCAATCCACCTGCTTCGGCGGTGTGGCTGTGTCCGGCCAGAGCACGCATCGCATCGGTCCACAGATCGGCCAACTCCCGGACGTCCGCACGGTCGAGAAGTCCGGTCGGGAACGCGAACGTGGCGCCCAACTTCGGACCGTCCGGGCTGTCCGTGACGATGGCGTTGATGTCGATCGTCGAGTTCGCGGGCATGTCGTCGTCCATCGACGCAGTGAGCGAACCGAGCGTCCCGGTGGGTGCCCATCCGATATCCGCGAGCTCGGCCGGGATCTCGGTGGCCGAGATTCGACCCAGGTAGTTGAAGCTGATCTGCCCCGCCGGTACCGACTCCAGCTCTGCAGCCGTCTCCTCGTCGAGGTACCGCAGTAGTCCGTAGCCCATTCCGCGATCAGGGATCTGGAGGATCTGCTCCTTTACTGCCTTGACCGCCGAACCGATGGCGGGCCCGCCGGAGAACGCCTCGCCGATATCCAGCCCGTCCAGACGAAGCGCCAGCGGGTAGGCGCTGGTGAACCAGCCGATCGTCCGCGACAGATCGGCCCCGGGCACCACCGTTTCCTCACGTCCGTGCCCTTCAAGGGCGAACAGTGAACTCGTGGTGTGAATCCCGCGGTTCTCGCGCCAACGTGCGAGCGCCAACGCCAACGTTGCCAGCAGGCCGTCGTTGACACCGCCCCGGAACAGACGCGGGACAGTGGTCAGCAACGCGTCGGTGACGTCGGGTGAGATGTCGACCTCGACGCGTTCGACGGTGCGGGCCACGTCGACAGTCGGATCGAACGCGCGCCGACCCAGGAGTGGATCGTCGATGTCCGCCAACGATGTCCACATCGGCAACTCTTCGCGGCGCGCAGGAGCCGCCGCGGCCTGGACCAACCCGTGCGCCCAACGACGCATCGAGGTGCCGACCGCCGGAAGCGAAACGGCCTGGCCTGCAGCGAGTTGCGACCATGCAACCGCAAGATCCGGGAGCAGAATGCGCCAGGTGACGCCGTCGACGACGAAGTGATGGGCAACGATGAGCAGGACTCCGCGACGATCGTCCCTGTCCGTCTCGGTATCGAAGTCGAACCAGACGAACTGGACCATGGCTCCCGCTGCGGGGGCGAGGCGCCCCATCGCGGCGTTCAACCTGTCGGAGGCGAGGGCCTCCAGGTCGGCCCCGGAGATCGACGCATCGACGCGCACCCGTTCGAGCGCGCCGCCCACGTCGACAGTGCCCTGAGCCCGGACGCTCAGTTCGCCGCCCGCATACACCGCCCGGAACATGTCGTGGTGGTCGATCACTGCCGACAGGGTCGCAGTCAGCACGTCTTCGTCGATTCCGGCAGGCAGACTCACCGAGACCGACTGCGAGAACCTGTCGAGGCCCCCGCCCGCTGCCGTCACCTTGCGCATGATCGGGGTCAGCGGCATCGAGCCGACGCCGCCGCCCGGCAATTCGGAGAGTACGGCGGGGCGGTCCGAATCACTGACCCGCACAGCAACTTCGGCGAGACCGGCCACCGATCGTCGTTCGAACACGTCCCGCGGAGTGAAGGACACACCCCGGGCCTTGGCACGCGAGACGAGCTGAATGGACACGATGCTGTCGCCGCCGAGCGCGAAGAAGGACTCGTCCACACCCACCCGCGGCACGCGCAGGACATCTGCGAACACCTCGGCGATGATCTCCTCGATGTCGGTTTCCGCTGCGCGGAACACCTGCTCCTGGAACACCGGTTCCGGGAGCGCGCGTCGGTCGAGTTTGCCGACCGGGGTCAACGGGACCTCGTCCAGGACGACGATCGACGCGGGCACCATGTGCGACGGCAATGTCTGGCCGACGAACTCCGTCAGCGTGGCCTGATCCACGGTAGCGCCGACCGTCGGCAGGACGTACGACACGAGAACCGTTGCACCCGAGGGAAGGTTCTTCCCGAGGGTGGCTGCGAACGCAACCGAGTCGTGAGCGGTCAGCGCCGCGTCGACCTCACCGAGCTCGACCCGGAATCCACGGATCTTGACCTGGAAGTCCGATCGCCCGACGAATTCGAGCTCGAAGGTGCCTGTGCGCGTGGTCCACCGGACGAGGTCCCCGGTGCGGTACATCCGCGCACCTGGTGCCGCGTAGGGATCGGCGACGAACCGGGAAGCGGTCAGCCCACCGCGTTCGTGGTAGCCGCGAGCGAGTCCCTCGCCCGCGAGATAGAGCTCTCCCGCAACGCCGACGGGGACGGGCCGCAGTCGGCCGTCCAGGACGAGCGCGGCCGTGCCCCGAACCGGCGAACCGATGGTGATCGGTCGACCGGGCTCGAGTTCGGCGTAGGAGGAGATGATCGTCGTCTCCGTCGGGCCGTAGCCGTTGAAGTACCGCCGGCCGGGTGCCCACCGCGCAAGGAGCTCAGGCGTCGTCACATCTCCACCGACGGAGAGGACCTCCAGGTCGTCCATGCCGTCGGCGTCCATCGTCCCCAGCACGGCCGGCGTGATGATCGAGTGAGTGACCTTCTCGGAGAGAAGGATTTCTGCCAGGTCCGGTCCACCGATGACGTCGGAAGGAACGATCACCAGTCGAGCGCCGGTGGAGAACGCGACCATCCATTCGAGAACCGATGGATCGAAACTCGGCGAGCAGATGTGCAGGAAGCGACTCGCCGATGTCACCCCGTACAACTCGACCGCGGAATCGAGCACGCCGCGCAGGCTCGCGTGGGTGACGACGACGCCCTTGGGCAGCCCCGTCGAGCCCGAGGTGTAGATCACGTACGCCGCGTGGTCGGTCGTCAGTGCCGAACGGCGCTCTCCGTCAGCGATCGGCTCGGTGGACCGTGCGTCGACCTCTCGGCGAAGCGCGACGTCGTCGAGCAGCAACCAGGATTCGCCCGGCAACGCATCGACGTATTCCGACGCCGTGATCGCCACGACGGCAGCCGAATCGGACAGCATGTGTTCGATCCGATCCGTCGGATAGTTCGGGTCGACGGGCATGTGCGCACCGCCTGCCTTGGCTACCGCCCAGACGCATACGAGCATCTCGTACGAGCGCGGGAACGCGAGTGCAACGACAGTGTCCGGCCCGACTCCTCGTTCGATGAGCGTCCGCGCCAGCTGCGAGGACGACTCGTCGAGTTCGCGGTAGGTCACCGGTCTGCCCGATATCCGTACGGCGACGGCGTCGGGGTCGAGGGCGACGCCCGCTGTCAGGATCTCCTGCAGTGTCGTGGCCGAACCAGCATCACCACCGAAGACGTGAGTCAGAGCATCGGCTTCGCCGGCATCGAGGAGTGCGAGATCGCCGACCGGTCGAGACGGGTTCGCGATCGCGTCGTCGAGCAAGCGGACGAATCGCACCGCGAAATCGGAAATCGTCGACTCGTCGAACATGTCTGCGGCATAAGAGAACTCAGCCGAGATACCGTCGAGTTCGCCGTCACCGAGCACGTGCTCGCGCAGAGTGAGCGAGAGATCGAATTTCGCGATGTGGGCCTCGAACGGAACACCGCTGACATGAAGATCCGGCAGTTGCAGATCGGTCGACGGGAGGTTCTCGAACGACAACGCCACCTGGAAGAGCGGATGACGGGCGGTGGACCGTTCGGGGTTGAGTACCTCCACGAGCCGTTCGAACGGGATGTCGGCATGAGCGAAGGCCTGCAGATCTGCCTCTTTCGCTCGCGCGAGAATCTCGGTGAAGGATCGGTCGGGCTCGACGTGAGTCCGCAACACCAGAGTGTTGACGAACATTCCGACCATGTCGTCGAGCTCGGACTGTCCTCGACCCGCGATGGGCGCGCCGATAGCGATGTCGTCGGTACCGGACATCCTGGCGAGGAATACCGCCATCGCAGTGTGCACGACCATGAACAGCGTGCTCGACGTTGTCCGCGCCACGTCCACCAGAGCCCGGTGGGTGTCCGCGTCGATGCGGAATGGAACTTTCCCGCCCACGTAGTTGCGCACCGACGGCCTAGTGCGGTCGGTAGGGAGATTGAGTTCGTCCGGTAGACCGGCCAGTGCACTCTTCCAGTACGCAACCTGCTGCGAGGCAATCGAATCCGGATCGTCCTCACTACCGAGAACCTCACGCTGCCACAACGCGTAATCCGCGTACTGCACCGGCAACGGAGCCCAACCGGGCGCCTCACCAGCCGAACGCGCCGCATACGCGATCATCACATCGCGGGTGAGCGGCCCCATCGACCATCCGTCGGCCGAGATGTGGTGCGCGACCAGAACGAGGACGTACTCGTCCTCCGCGACCTGAAGCAGTTCGCCTCGCATCGGCAACTCGGTGGTCACGTCGAATCCAGCCGAAATGACTGCTTCTACTCGTCGAGCAACGTCCGCCGGATCCACAGGCTGAGGCTCCAACGTCGGTGCAGCAGCCGAAACAGGCAGAATCACCTGTGCGGCAATGCCATCCGTGTCCGGGTAGACCGTGCGCAGCGATTCGTGGCGCGCGAGGACGTCCCGCACCGCAGCATTGAGAGCCTCGATATCGAGCGATCCCGACAGCCGGACCGCCACCGGGATGTTGTTGACCGCGGACTCGGTGTCGAAGCGGTTGAGGAACCACATCCGCTGCTGCGCCAACGACAACGGAACCATCTCCGGACGCTCCCGCGCCACCAACGGAACCCGCACACCCGACCCCACCGACTGCTCCACCCGAACCGCCAACGCACCCACCGACGGCGCCTCGAACACCAACCGCACCGGCACCACCGCATCCAACGCCACACCCAACCGCGACACCACCTGCGTCGCAATCAACGAATTACCACCCAACGCAAAGAAATCATCATCCACACCCACCCGATCCACACCCAACACCTCGGAAAACACCCGCGCCACCGCCTCCTCCACCGGAGTAGACGGAGCCCGAAACACCACAGCCTCGAACACCGGATCCGGCAACGCCGCACGATCCAACTTCCCATTCACGTTCAACGGCAACGCATCCAACACCACAAACGCCGACGGCACCATGTACGACGGCACCAGTCCACCCAACTCCGCCTTCACCGCACCCACATCCAACTCAACCCTCGACCCATCCACACCCTTCCCACCCACCACATACGCCACCAACTGATCCCCCGCAAACTCATCCACCCGAGCCACCACCGCAACATCGACCACCCCACCCAACCCACGCAACGCCGACTCGATCTCCCCCAACTCGATCCGGAACCCACGCACCTTCACCTGAAAATCACTACGCCCCACATACTCCAACTCACCAGAACCACTCCACCGCACCACATCACCCGTCCGATACAACCGCGAACCCACACCCACACCCGCAACACCCACAAACGGATTCGCCACAAACCTCTCCGCCGTCAAATCCACCCGACCCACATACCCACGCGCCAACTGCACACCCGCCAAATACAACTCACCCGACACACCCACCGGCACCGGATGCAACCGCTCATCGAGCACCAACACACCCGTATTCCACTCCGGCACACCAATCGGCACACCCGACACATCACCCGCACCCACCTCATGCACCGTCACCGACACCGCAGCCTCGGTCGGACCATACAAATTGAACAAACCACCCGCATTACCCCGACGGAACCACTGCGCCGTCGCACCCGGCAACGCCTCACCGATCGCCAACACCCGCACCAACGACCCCGACAACACCCCACCCGACACCGCCAACAACGCCGACAACATCGACGGCACCACATGCAACGTCGTCACCGACTCCGCCACCATCAACTCATGCAAATACGCCGCATCCCGATGACCCTCCACCGACGCCACCACCACCGACGCACCCGACACCAACGCCGACCAAAACTCCCACACCGACAAATCGAACGTCGCCGCAGTCTTGAGCAACACCACATCCCCCACACCCAAACCGAACTCAGCCCGCTTCCACACCAACTGATTCACCACAGCCTCATGCGAAACCGCCACACCCTTCGGTCGACCCGTCGACCCCGACGTGAAAATCACATACGCCGAATTCGACCCCCGCAACA
>NZ_JBMDIX010000140.1:0-339 GCF_057808915.1 Rhodococcus sp. FG69
GATTTGAATGGCTTTTTTATTTTTAGCCACAGCCTTTACTTCTTGTCCAAACGATAATGTGACGTCTGCCTTTTTTTTCATGGTCCTGTCTGTATAAACCGTCATTGGATCTACCTTAACTATGGCCTGTTGATCAATCTTTTTCATATCATCAGGGGCACCTTTCGTCTCATGGTTCGTTGACTGGGGCGCCTCTGTTTTACCTGAAGGAATTGCACCAAATGTCGCAAGTGTACGAAGCGGGCGATCCGAAAACATTGAAAGGGCAAGTAAGATGGTTAAAACAGCTATTATGGTGACTTGAAACGCCGGTCCGAAAAAGGAACGTCGTTTTCCAGT
>NZ_JBMDIX010000141.1:0-329 GCF_057808915.1 Rhodococcus sp. FG69
TGAACATGGCGCAGGTGGTGCGTCCGGCCTCCTTCCATGTGGTCGGCTACGCCTTGATGTCCAGCCGCAACCTGCGTGATGGCTTCACTCGCCTGGTGCGTTATCAGCGCATCATCGGCGAGGGTGCCGACCTTCATCTGCTGGCGCAGCCCGACGGTTACGCGCTGACATTGGCTATTCACGGCGACCGCCTGCCCGCCGCCCGGCAAAGCGCCGAGGCTTCGCTGGCCTATTGCCTGGCGTTCTGCCGCTGGCTGACCGGCAAGCCCCTGCAGCCGCGCGAGGTGCGCCTGCAAAGCCCGACGCCGCGAGACCTGGCGCGTTACCAG
>NZ_JBMDIX010000142.1:0-329 GCF_057808915.1 Rhodococcus sp. FG69
GATGCCGTCCAAGGTGCTGGCAAGCCCTTCATTGATGTTGTTCAGGCCGTGGCGATTGTGGCCGCTGAGTGGGTGCGGGGTGTGGTCTGTCATGATCGTTTCTCCTGTCGGTCAAATTTTCGCGGGCGCGAAAATCGCGCCTGCCTGGTCACTGAAAAGCGGGGTTCTGGTCGGGCATGGCGACATACTCAACCTTGATGCGGGCGATTTCATCGCCGGGGATCTTCAAGAAGCCTTGCAGGTCGGGCAGGCCCATGATTTCCGAAGCGAGAACGGCGGATTGCCGCACCACCTGAACGGATGTGTTTTGGCTCTGGCTCTGGCCGTTG
>NZ_JBMDIX010000143.1:0-324 GCF_057808915.1 Rhodococcus sp. FG69
GATGAAAGGCCGTCCGGCCCATTGCGCCCGTACGAAGCTGTCTTCTCCGCGCACGAAGTTGACATCACAAGACCACAAGCTCAGGTCGTAACTGTCCTGATCGGTCATCGGCAGCACATGCACGGTGAGTGAACCTTGGCTGACATGCTGGCCCGCCTTTAACGGCTGGCCCATCACGGCTTCCACGTCAGCCAGCACCTTGCCTTCCGGCACCATGCAGTGCACCGGCAGCGTGCTGTGCGTCCAGTAGTCCAGCAATTCGCGGGCCGCCGGGTTTTCGTAGGCAAACAGGCTGACGCGCCATTCTTCCGGCTGTTTTTCCGG
>NZ_JBMDIX010000144.1:0-319 GCF_057808915.1 Rhodococcus sp. FG69
GATGGGGGATGGATTAAGAGACACGCTGGATCCGAAAATGAAGAAAATAAAATAAGACCGATTCTCAGAATCGGTCTCAGCGCGCAGGCAAACCCTCGCATTCGGTGTCAGTCCTGCGTGCCGGTGCTCACGAATACTCAATTCGCTCCGCTCCGGTACTCGTTCTTCCTAGACTGCAAAGGTTTTCAGGTTACGCTGAAAAGAAGACAAAGAGCTAAAATAAACAACATTTTAGCCCTTTGTCCATAATCTGAAAAACCACTCGCTTTGAGTGGTTTTTTCTGTTTAAAAATAACTTTCCCCGAGCCGTTTGAAGACG
>NZ_JBMDIX010000145.1:0-318 GCF_057808915.1 Rhodococcus sp. FG69
ATGCTGCAGACCGCCAAGTTCGACGTGATGATCCTCGACCTGGGTCTGCCCGACGAAGACGGCCTGAAGCTGCTGCGCCGCCTGCGCCAGCAGGGCGAGATCCTGCCGGTACTTGTGCTCACTGCCCGTGACGCGGTCACCGACCGGGTCGATGGCCTGCAGGCCGGCGCCGACGATTACCTGAGCAAACCCTTTCACCCTGAAGAGCTGCACCTGCGCATCCAGGCGTTGTTGCGCCGTTCCCATGGCCAGGCCAACCAGCCCACCCTGCAAGCTGCCGGCCTGCATCTGGACGAGGGCCGCCAGTGCGTGTTGCGC
>NZ_JBMDIX010000146.1:0-311 GCF_057808915.1 Rhodococcus sp. FG69
CCATAACAAGCTGAAACCGAGCCGGGAACGTCGTGTGTGCCTGAGAACGTCCAATAACGATTTCCCCCGTCTCCAGCGGTCCACGCAGCGAGTCCAACACCTTTGGCGCGAACTCCGGAGCCTCGTCGAGAAACAACACCCCTCGATGCGCTAGCGAGATCGCGCCGGGTTGGGCAATACGTACTCCCCCACCGACCATGGCCGCCATCGACACCGAATGATGGGGTTGAGCCAGTGGGGGCCTCGTCATGAGACGCCCGCTCCCTCGTCCGGCCAAGGAATGCAGTGCGGTGACTTCGAGGGCGTCACGG
>NZ_JBMDIX010000147.1:0-310 GCF_057808915.1 Rhodococcus sp. FG69
CAAACCGCTCCACAAAACCATCCACCGTCACCACATCGAACAAATCCGTCGCGAAGGTGAACTCGGCGTGGATCTCTGCCGGGCGACCATCCGCTGTGGTGCCGTCGAAGATCGTCAGCTGCAGATCGGTCTTCGCGAGCGGTGAATTGACGTCGACCGGAGCAATCGTCAAACCAGGCAGCTCGAGGCTGGCTCGTGTCATGTTCTGGAAGGACAGACCCACCTGGAACAACGGGTTCCGTGCCGTGGAACGGACCGGATTGAGCACCTCCACCAACCGCTCGAACGGCACATCCGCATGAGCGAACGC
>NZ_JBMDIX010000148.1:0-302 GCF_057808915.1 Rhodococcus sp. FG69
TGCAACGGGATGCCCTGGGCGTGGCGGGCTGTGAACGGGTCTTTGAAGACAAGGAAAGCGGGGCCAAGGCCGATAGGCCGGGCCTGACCGAAGCCCTCGCCTTCGCGCGGTCTGGTGATGCGCTGGTGGTGTGGCGACTTGATCGCCTGGGCCGGTCACTGCCTGACCTGGTGCGAATCGTCGGGGAGTTGGAGCAAGCCGGAATAGGCTTTGAGAGCGTGACGGAGCGAATCGAGACAGGCACGGCGGCGGGTCGCCTGGTCTTTCACGTCTTCGCGGCGCTGGCTGAATTTGAGCGCAAC
>NZ_JBMDIX010000015.1:0-138169 GCF_057808915.1 Rhodococcus sp. FG69
TGCGGAGTGAGAATCAGGCACGCGAGCGGAGCCTGCGGAGTGAGAATCAGGCACGGCGCTGCCCGTGGGGTGACACGATCGGTTGCATGACGAATCTACTGTCCAACGCCGAGATCGATGACGCTCTCACCGGGTTGCCGGAGTGGACTCTCGACCGCAGGTCGATCACCCGGACGGTCGAGTTGCCGACGTTTCCGGTTGCCATCGAGTTCGTTTCGCGCGTTGCCGCGGCTGCAGAGGCTGCCGACCACCATCCGGACATCGACATCAGGTGGCGCAAACTCCACTTCACGTTGTCGACTCACTCCGAGGGCGGTCTCACGCAGAAGGACGTGCGTTTGGCTCACGAGATCGATTCCCTTCTTCCCGACGACTGATCCTGCCCCTGCCGAGAAAGATGGTCCATCCGTAGACCAACAGGACGCCGAGCATGTCGACGGCTCCGAGCCAGGCCAGCACTCCCGGCCTCGATACGAGCCAGATCGACTCCTGGAAAAAGCTGAGTACCCAGGGAACGCCGACGACCGTGGTGACAAGCCAGTACCCGGCAACGAGCCGGGTGCCGAGCAGGTGTCGATCGGGTCCGTGTAGCAGCCACACGAGCAGTGGCAGCACCCACACCCAGTGGTGTGACCAGGAGATCGGCGATACCGACAACCCCAGCAGCTGGACGATGATCAGCGTTCCGAGTCGATCGTCGCGCCGCAGCGCCCGCCAGGCGAGGAACGCAAGAACAGCGACAACGAGCACTGCCACCATCCATGCAGCGCCGGTGTCCACGTCGCGCCCCACGATGCGGCTCATCGCGCCGCGCAGCGACTGGTTCCACACCGATCCCACCGGGCCGATTCGGTCCGCGTCGCCGAGCAGTGTCGTGAAGTAGGTCGACGCCTGGTTGCCCAGCACCAGGTAGCTGACAGCGACCGTGATCGCGAAGGCGACTGCGGAGAACGCGGCTGCCTTCCAGCGCTTGGTCGCGAGGAAGTAGAGGCCGGTGATGGCCGGAGTCAGTTTGATCCCGGCGATGAATCCGATCAACCCGCCCGCCAGCCACCACCTGGAACTACGGATCGCGACGATGGCACCGAGTACAAGGAAGACGTTGACCTGCCCGTAGTCCAGTGTCGTACGCACCGGCTCGGTCCAGAGTGCCAACGCGGTCCACAGCATCACGATTCGTGTCCACCGCGACGAACGGGCGACATCGTCGCCGACCACGAGCCCGATACTGAGCTTGATCAGGACGAACAGCGCGATCATCGTGGCGATTTGCCAGCACACGCCGACGAACGAGAACGGCAGATAGTGCAGCGGGAAGAACACGAGCGCCGCGAACGGTGGGTAGGTGAACGGAAGCGGAAAGTCCGGCGTCTCCTTCGAGTATGTGAAGTCGTAGAGATCGTCGCGGAGCAGAGCTGCCGAGCCGTCGACGTAGACGTGCAGGTCGACGAGGTTCATTCCATTGGGCGTCGCAAAGGCCCAGACGAATCGCGCGAGTACCGACAGGGCCAGCAGGAACGGGGCATATCGAACCAGGCGGTTCACGTTTGTCTGCTCCCGTGGTGAGTCGAAAGTGCGGATCGACAGCCGAGCCTATAGGCAAGCCCGAATCGGGCTGAACGAGCGGTTCACAGAATCAAAACCGGCCGCTGCTCAATAGTCACAAATAACATTTGCATCACCAACCACACTATTCACTTCAGTAACAGGCTATTGTCCGTTTGCAGCAAAGGGTGACATCGGCTGTACAACGTTGGGTCCGATACATAGAGTGACCCCTCGAGCCAGCAACCGATTGACGGCCCGCTTTTCGATCAGGATGGGGAATATCAAGTGCTTCGTACCGGGGTAACGCGCAGGACCGTCACCGTTGCAGCTGTGGCATTGGCTGCCGTGCTGACGGCGCCGGCTCTGGCGTCAGCAGAACCAGCACCACCGGCCGCGGAGCTCCCTCCGTTCTTCCTCCCTACCCCTGATCAGCCGCTCCCCGACTACGCGCAGATCGAAGCACTCGCCTCGTTCGCTCCCGCAATCCTCGGTGCGGCTGCCGGTCCCACGGACGTCGCCGCTGCTCCCCAGGCCGATCTCCTCGGCCAAGCACGCGCACTCCTGGAAAGCTCGGCATTGCCGGACTCGGTCAAGTCCACCCTCGAGAGGGTCATCACGTTCCTCGACGGATCCGGCGGCGGCGGCCCCGAGCTACCTCCCTCCGACGGACCGGTCATTGCACAGTTCCTGTACCCGACCATCGGTAAGGGCTGCATCTCGGACAGCGCGGATTCCGTCGGCACTGCCCTCGCCGTTCCCGGTCCTGCAACACTTCCCCCTCCCGGTCCGCCGGCAGGCCAGGCAGGCTTCGTGTTCACTGCGCTGGGCACCGCACCCATCGCGCAGACCCAAGAAGCGCCGCTGACTGTCACGTGGCTCAACCTCGACAACCGCCGCACCGGCACACAGGACCTGACGGGCGCATCCAACATCAATCCTGACGGCCCGGCGACCCTGTCTGCCATCGCCGACACCGGTCCGGGCCGAGTACTCGCCGTCGTATCGGGCTCGATCACCACGCAGTCGAAGGAAGATCCCGCGGCTCCGTCCCGCACCTGTGGTTTCCTGCCGACGATCGGGACCGTGTACGTCCCCTGAGCCAGTGCCCCTCCACCCGTGACCTCTGCCCGATTGCGTCTGACCCATTGCCTCTGAGCCATAGCCTCTGACCCACACGGCTTGGAGGCAGTAGGGTCTGCTCGTGAGCAGACCACTCGCCTTCGTGGCGATCACCTACGCCTTTGCGGTCGCGATGATGGGCACGACGATGCCCACCCCGGTGTACTCGTTCTATCAGGCGGAATTCGGCTTCTCGGTGTTCGTGGTGACGATCATCTTCGCCGCCTACGCGCTCGGTGTGCTGGCGGCACTTCTGGCTTTCGGCCGCTGGTCGGATTCCCTTGGCAGACGGCCACTTCTGCTCGCAGGAGTGGCGCTCGGCATTGCGAGTGCGCTCGTGTTCGTCTTCGCCGGTTCACTCACCGCACTGCTGATCGGACGAGTCCTGTCCGGGTTGTCGGCAGGCATCTTCGTCGGCACCGCGACAGTCACGCTCGTCGAACTCGTTCCGGACAAGTGGCGCTCGAAAGCCCCCGCGATAGCAACCGCCGCCAACATCGGTGGTCTCGGGCTGGGACCGCTCGTCGCCGGAGTGCTCGTGCAATACCTGCCCGAGCCGACCCACCTGACGTTCGTCGTGGACATCGGGCTACTGGTGGTCGCCGGTATCGCTGTCTACTTCGTGCCGGAGCCCGTAGCAGTCGCCCGGGGTGCACGGCCACACATGCAGCGACTGTCCATACCTGCGCCCATCCGCGGCACCTTCGTTCGCGCGGCCATCGGCGGCTTCGCCGGTTTCGCGGTGCTCGGCCTGTTCACCGGCGTCTCCCCCGGGTTCATGACGCAAGTCCTCGGGATCGACAATCACGCCGTCGGTGGCGTGGTCGTGTTTCTGACCTTCGCGTCCTCGGCTACGGCTCAGATCGTCTTTCGCGGGCTCGGCGCCGAGTTCGCGCTACGTGCGGGATGCGTAGTGCTGATTCTCGGAGTGAGCGCGCTGTGTTTGTCACTACTGCTGACTTCGCTGCCCCTGCTTGTCGTGGCCGCCGTGGTGTGCGGTATCGGACAGGGCGTCACGTTCAGCAAAGGCATGGCGTCGGTGACCGCAGAACTACCGGGCGACCGGCGTGCGGAGGTCACCTCGACGTTCTTCGTCGTGCTCTACATCGCGATTTCGGTACCCGTGATCGGCGCGGGCGCCGCTGCGAGTGCCTGGGGGCTCGTCACCGCGGGTGTCGTCTTTTCCGCAGCGGTGGCCGCACTTGCGCTCGTTTCCTTGATTCTGTTGCTCGCCGAATCCAGAAATCACCAAAGAGCGAATTGACGCCGACTCGAATTACGTCGATGTCATGTGTGACGATTTCTTTCGTGGACAATCACGCCAGCGACCACTGTCCGTAATCGGACTTCAGAATTACATTGATGTCGACACCGATTCCGTCGATCTTTGCCTTGTCTATCTGCACCTGATGAAGATGGGCTTTCGGGTGTCGATATCCCGCGGGTGTCCCCCAATTGTGCTGCCAATACCACTGACCGAGACCCGCAATCGACGCCAGTTCGATGGTCGGAGAATTCGCGTAGATCCCGGTGTTCTCCGGTCCGACGACGGACTCCCAGCCGAGGATGTACGGCGCGATCATGGTCGCGAACTGCACTGCCGTCGGGTTGTCGTCGATGGATACGTAGATCGGGCGGCCCTCCGGCCCACCTGCGGCCCGGTGCAGTTCCACGCCACGCTTGGCATGCTTGACGCCTGCGGCGAATCCACCCTTCCAGTCCGAAGTCGCACCCTTCCCGAACTGGTAGTTGGACACCACTTCCAGGCCTGCCTCGGTGAGTGCGTCCGCCTCGTCGCGCTTCATCGGCTTACCCAGCATCCATTGCGCATCTGGCCTTCGATCGGACACGTAACGGATGGCCCCTAGATGGCCGGCCGCGCGGATCGACTCCGGTGAGGGCACACCACCGGAGTAATCGACGAGGGTTCCCAGTCCGTCCGCGCCTGCGACGCTGGCATTGACTGCGGCCAGGCCAAGGGCCGCCGCCGACCCTACTGCGGCGTACTTGAACAAATCTCGTCGCGATACGTGCACGTGAGTCCCCACATCGATTGCGCATCCGGCGTGTCGTCGGCAATTACAACGACAGCCCTGATACTTTTTTCGGTTTCGGTATTTCACCACATTCACTCCAGCACCGCCAGTCACATCTCTCTCAGCCATTACCCTGGAGAGCACACCGCGAGAGAAGGAGCAAACACATGGGCGTCACCCTGGCCAAGGGCGGAAACGTTTCACTGTCGAAGGAAGCCCCCAACCTCACCTCTGTGTCCATCGGCCTCGGATGGGATGTGCGGAGTACCACCGGCGGTGACTTCGACCTCGATGCCAGTGCCATCGGGCTCGGACCGGACAAGAAGTCGGCCGGCGACCTCTTCTTCGTCTTCTACAACAACCTTCGATCCCCCGACGGGGCCATCGAGCACACCGGCGACAACCGCACGGGCGAAGGCGAGGGCGACGACGAGAGCATCAACGTCGACCTGGTTGCGCTGTCCCCCGAGATCGATTCGATCATCTTTCCCGTCTCCATCCACGACGCCGATGTTCTGGGCCAGAACTTCGGCCAGGTGATCAACGCATTCATCCGCGTCGTCGATCGGTCCGACGGACGTGAGCTCGCCCGTTTCGATCTCACCGAGGATGCGTCGACCGAGACCGCGATGGTATTCGGGGAGCTCTATCGACGCGGCCAGGAATGGAAGTTCCGGGCCATCGGTCAGGGCTATGCATCGGGCCTCGTCGGGATCGTTCGGGACTACGGAATCAGTGCCAGCTGACGTATCGATTGAATAACCGTGCAGTCCTGGGCTTGAGAAGTCGAAAGAGTATGTGGTCCTATCACCACATTCGTAACTTTGATCTCATGAGTCACAGGAGTCACATATGTCTCGTCGCTACAGCCGTTTCGCGGGAAAGCGCAGTCGTTTCGCAGGGAAAGTAGCCCTGCCCTTCGCTGCACTGACGTGTGCCGCCTTGCTGGCCGTTCCCGCGACTGCGGCAGCGGATCCGGCCCCGGCTGAACCCGTCGGCGTGGATTCGGTGTCGCAGGCTGCCGCCGAGGCCATCGCAGCGACCCGCACCGACGTCGCGGAAGCCACCGATGCCAATCCACTCGCGGCGCTCGACGCCGTCAACAAGATCCTGACCGACTTCGGCATCACGCCGTTCTTCTACCCGACGGCGGCCATCAACTGCGCCGCAGCTCCCGGCACTCCGCTCGGCATCGTCCCCGGCGTCGCAGGCGGCGCGGCCGGACCGTGGCCGAACCTGACGATTCCGGCGCCCATCGCACTCCCCGCACTGAACGCGGTGGAGAAGGGCGAGACGATGTTCGCCTTCGTGCCCGCAGGAATCGTCGACGACTCGGGTGACAAGACCGGTATGCAGGTGGCCTGGTTCAACGTCAATACCTTCCAGGGCGGATTCGCCGACATGGGCGGAGCGACCGCCACGCTGGTCGACTCGGTCTTGGCCAACCTGGACGTGCTGCCGTTCGTCAAGGATGCGATCCGCGGACCGTTGACCGAAGCGCTGTCCGCGCTTCCCGCAGCAGGCGCCCGCGCAGTCCCGGTCGAGACCGGAACCGGCACCGTCCTCGCCGCTGTATTCGGCACCGTGAACCACAAGGCAGTCGACGGCAGCGACAAGAGCTGCTTCTTCTTCCCGACGGTCGGGTTGGTCAACGTCGCCTGATCGAAACGTTCGTCATCCGTCCGTGCATCGACTTCGAGATACCCTCGGTCGATGCACGGACGTTTGCATCCGACCGACGCTCAGACCTACTGGATGTCCACCAAGATCCCTAACGATCAGTTCCTGCTGTACTGCTTCGACACCGACGCAACAGCCGGGTCCGTGCGCGCCGGCCTACTCGACAACGCACGCAGGGTCGAGGAACTGAGTCTGCGAATAGTCGACGCGCCACTGACGCTGGGCTATCCACGTCTCGAGTCCACTCCAATCGACGACGGCCATATCCTCGTGCACGCCAGCCCGGGCAGCTGGAATTACTGCACGAGCAGGGTCGCCGAGCTGTTTTCCCGGCAGCTCGATCAACACGAAACAGTCTGGCGCCTACACCTTTTCGATCACGTCACCGAGTCTCCACGATGCGACGGGCCCGCTTTGGTTGCTGTACTTCAGCTTTCACACGCGTTGGGCGACGGCCGCATCGCCTCCGCCCTCGCCCGTCGGTTGTTCGGTGATCGCCGAGAGCGTGCGACCGAGACGGTCGATCGGGGACTGTTTCGAATCCGCGAGCTCATCCGAAGATCGACTCGCGCACAGGAATTGGAACACGCCCTCGTCGCCGACACGGATTCTGGAGCGGTAGCTCCGCAAGCGCCTGGCCGACGACTGACCCGCGTGAACGTTGCCCCGTCGGGCCTCACCTCGGTGCGGTGCGTCGTACGTGACAGATCCGAGCTCACCGCGTCGGGAATCAGTGTCACGGTGGGTGCATCCACCGCGATCTCTCTTGCCCTCTCCCGATATCTGGCCCTGCACGGCGACGAGGTGCCGGCAGGTCTCGGCGCGGAGATCACCCTCGCCAAACCCGGTCCGCGACGAGCACGCAACCATTTTCGCAACGCCGGCGTCGACCTTCTTCCGATGATCGAGGATCTCCCCAGCCGCGCTCGTGCGATTGCAGTAGCGCTGTCGGATCGACGAGCCCGAGCCGAACACCCGGCGATGGAGGCGCAGAGTCTGGCAACAGAAATGGTGCCCGCAATTTTGCTGCACTGGGGTATCCGTCAGTTCGACGTGACCGCTGTTCCGGATACGGTCACCGGAAACACCGTCGTGTCGAGCGTGGCGCGCGGTGACGACGACCTTCACCTCGGCGGCGGTCGGGTTCGATTCACCGCCGGATTCCCAGCGCTCTCCCCGGTCATGGGGCTCACCCACGGAGTCCACGGAATCGGCGACGCCGTGACACTGAGCGTGACGTCCTCGGAGTCTGCGATGGACGATCCCGATGTGTACGAGACGCTACTGAGCGGCGCAGTGGACGACGTCGCGCACGCGTTCTCGCGCCTGCCCTGATTGCCAGAGTCTTCTCAGGGTCGACCGGGCACGCGTCTCAGGATGATCATTCACAGTGTGTATATGACGCACATGACGGTTCTGGCGGTCGGTGGCACAGGTGAGTCCCACCCGGACGACCATCGGACCGAAGTGACCGGCCTGCTGCGCCATGCGACCGATGCGCTCGACCCACGATTCACTAGCCGGTGGATCGGCTACCCAGCGTCGTACGGTCCGGTCGCGGCGGGTGGCCTCAGTTATCGACAGAGCACGCAGGTGGGGGTCCGACGATTGATCGCTGCAGTCCGCGACACCGAAGGTCCGATTGCTCTGATCGGATATTCGCAGGGAAGCTCGGTCGTCCGCGAAGTGCTCGGCCTGATGGCGTCGGGTGAACTGACTGCGCCTTCGGTGATCGCCGCCGGGCTGATCTCTGATCCGCAGCAACCTGCGGGCGCCGTGGCCGCATGCCAGGGCCGAGGCGTCGCGGGCATCGGACCGGCGTGGCCCGATGCAGTCCAGGTGATGTGGATCGGGCACCCGCACGACATGATCTGCAACGCCAGTGACGACAGCTTCATCCGGGACATCGCAGACCTCACCCGGTGGATGTCGTTTCGAACGACGACACTGTGGCGACATCACCTTTGGGAACTCGCCCGCACCAACAGCTTCCAGAACGCCGCGAAAACTCGCCTGTCACCGCGGCAGTGGGTTCGTGATGCGCGACGCCTGCGCGTTGCGGCGAGGGAGCTGGCCGGGTATCTCCCGAGCTCACTGACGTGGCGGAGCTACCGAGTGTCCAACCCGGCCGGGGACCGGCATATCGCCTACGCGAGCGAGCCGCTCGACTCGAGCGGACTGACTGGCTGCCAGATCCTGGCTCAGTGGCTGCAAGTGAATGCCACCGTCGGAAGCTACGAACTTGCGGCCTGATCAGGCCTTCTCTGCCTCGACCTTCAATTGGGCGAGGCCCTTCTCGAAGTCTTTGCCGACCATCTTGTCCATCGAATAGACCTTGCCGACGAGTCGGAACAGCAAATTGCTCTTCCCAGTCATCGCCCAGGTGACCTCGGAACCGTTCGGCCCCGGATCGATCGTGAACGTGATGACGTTCTGAGCTTTGAACGGCTTGGTGAACACCAGATCCAGTACGACGATCTGGCCCGGCTTCGAATCGGTGACGACCATGCTGCCAGCACCGGCCTTCCGATTGCCGGACCAGGCGTACGACGCACCGACGCCTGAGTCCGGACCGGTGTAGGTGCGCTTCATATCGGGATCGATGTCTTCCCACGGCGACCAACTCCGCCACTTCTGGAAGTTCTCCAGCAACGAGTGAATCTTCTCCGGCGATGCATGGATCACCGTCGAGCGTTCGACCAGGAAGCTGTTGTCCGATGCCATGTGCGAATAATAGTCAGTCGCGCCGACATAGGCAGAACAAGTGGCCGACCGGATCGCGGAACACAGCGAAACCCGGATGGTTCTCGTTGCCTTCGATCTTTCTCGCGCCGATCCCGAGGACGTATTGCTCGGTCGACTCCATGTCGTCGACGACGAAATCGAGGTGGATCTTGACGCCGTGCGCGGGCCACTCGATCGGAACGAAGTCAGTGGCCCGCTGGAATGCAAGGCGCAACTCCCCAGGGCCCTGCAGCACCGCCCAGTCGCCGTCCGAACGGGCGATCTCCCAGCCGAGCACTTGCCGGTAGAAGTCCATCAGCGCCGCCGGATCGGGGCAGTCGAGAACTGTGTAATCCATGTCGATCTTCGGAGCCGTCATGGCTCTCGACCCTAGCCGCCGACGCGGCCCGACACAGGGAGGTCACGACAGACGAATGGCACGGTGCTAAGCCTGAGGCGTTGCATCGTGCCATTCGTGCAGAAATCGGAACCGGTTACTGGCCGAACGCTGGTGCGAAGGTGGAGAACCATGCGTCGTGCAGGTGCGCTTCCCAGAAGTTCCACCAGTGCGTTCCGGTGCCGGTGATGCGAACCTGCGGGTTGACTCCGGCTGCACGCAGGGCCGTCACGTAGGTGGTGCTGCTGAGACCGGAGGCGGTTTCCAGCGGGACCATCTGAGCGAACTTGACCGGGTCGAAGCTGGCGCTGACCGGGTTGACGGTCGGGTCGGTCGATGGCGAGCCCGTACCTGCGGAGACGAAGACGGAGGTGTTGCGGAGCGCGCCGACATTCAACACCGGATCGTTGGCGAACCAGGAAGCCGACGGCCACGCGCCCCACATGTTGCGGGCGTTTCCGCCCATTTCGCCGACCGAGACCTGAATGCCCTGGGCGTATCCGGGGCTGCTGGCCGTCGGGTAGCCGCTGAACGACGCGACTGCCGTGTAGAAGTCGGGGTGATGGGCTGCAAGATTGAGCGCCGAGGTGCCGCTCATGGACAGACCCGCAATGGCGTTGTTGACGCCGTCACTGCCGAACTGGTCGGCCATGACCGGAGGCAGTTCCTGAGTGAGGAAGGTTTCCCACTTCACGACACCGAGCTTGGGGTCGGGGCGCTCCCAGTCGGTGTAGAACGTTCCGCCGCCGCCGTAAGGGATGACCACGTTGACGTGCTTGTCGGCGAAGAACTGCTCGACATCGGTCTCGATGAGCCAGCCGTTGTTGTTGTCCGGCGCGCGCAAACCGTCGAGCAGGTAGATCGTGGGCGCGGGGCCACCACCGGCGGCCTTCAAGACCTTGACCGGGATGTCCTTGTTCATCGCATCCGAGTGGACATAGACCAGAGCCGAGTCCGCTTGCGCGACGCCAGTGCCAACGAAAATGGCTCCGAGCGCTGCGATCAACACGGTCACGAGTCCCAGCGTCAAGCTGCGGGCACGAGAAAACATCAAACAATCCCTATCGTCGAATCGAACCGACCTTCGGGAGGCAGGGTAACAGGGAAATAACGTCGATGCTCGATTGTGACTTTCACACGATCCACAGAGCCGCGTACGGCGGGACCCACACGATCCCGTCGCGCTGCGACAGGTCGTGTCCGGTGAGCACCTCGGTCGGATCGGTCAGGCCGAGCTCGTACAGCTGCGCGTGCGGGAACGGGCGATCGTGTCCGGTGACGTTGAAGACGCCGACGAACGTTCCGCTCGGGTGGCGGCGCTGCAGCACCAACAGTCCGTCGTCGGAATCGGCGAGGACCGCTACGGGCGCCTCCGAGTGCAGCATCGCGAGGCCCTTCCGCACGCGGGCGATGTGCGCAATCCCGTCGAACACTCGTTGCGCGTCGCTCCCCTGCTCGAACCGTCGCGCGCGGTCTTCATCGGTGACGCGGGGGCGATGAACCCAGCGATTGTCGTTCTCGTGGCCCGGTTCGCTCGCCCAGTCGGGGTCTCCCGGCGAGCCGATTTCGTCGCCGCTCCACACGACGGGAATTCCGCCCCATGCCGCGACAACCGCGTGCGCCAGGAAGAGTCGCGCGAACCCGCCGTCGGGATCCTTCCTCGACGGGCCGAGCCCGCTCAACGCGGCGGCGGTACCGCTGATCCGACGATCCCCTGTTTCTGGATTGTATTGGAATACAAGACCTTCCGACCAGGAACCGTCGAATTCTCCCGAGTACCAGTCCGCCAGGAAATGTCGGTGTCCCACCCCGGTGATGCCGCGTGCTGCGGCGTCACCGTCGTCGATCGCCCACCCGATGTCATCGTGACAACGCACGTACGTCACCCACGTCCCGCTGGGCGGTGTCGGTGGCAGTGCCGCCAGCGCGTGACGCGCCAGATCCGTGCTGCCCGAAGCCAGCATCGACCATATCTGCACCATCAAACTGTTGTGATAGGCGATGTCGGACACCCGCCCTGTGTGCCGACCTATCCCCAAGTACGGCATCAGATCTCGTGGGCCGACTATCGCCTCGGCCTTGAAGAGTGTGGCCGGCGCAGCCAGACGACACGTGGTGCGCAACGCCTGCGTGATCGCATGCACCTCGGGCTGGTTCTGACAGTTCGTTCCGAGCCTCTTCCACAGGAACGCGATGGCGTCGAGCCGCAGCACCTCGATTCCCAGATTTGCCAGATGCATGACTATGCCGGCAAATTCGAGGAGCACGTCGGGGTTCGACCAGTCCAGGTCCCACTGCCATTCGTTGAACGTGGTCCATACCCATTCGTCCAACTCGGGGTCCAAGGAGAAGCTGCCAGGCGCAAAGTCCGGGAACACCTCGGGGAGGGTGCGCTCGAACGAATCGGGAGTCTCACGATCGGGGTAGATGTGGAAGTAGTCCCGGTACCTCGGATCTCCACTGCGAGCTTTGACCGCCCATTCATGTTCGCGTGCAACATGATTGAGCACAAGGTCGACAACAGGACTGATGCCACGTTCCCGCAGGGAAGTCGCCAGGTCGCGCAGATCATCGGTGGTGCCCAAGTCAGGACGCACGACCCCGAAGTCCATCACCGCGTACCCGCCGTCGTTGTCCCCCGGTCGCGGCTTCAGCAGAGGCATCAGGTGCAGGTAGGTGACGCCCAGATCGGTGAGGTGATCGAGCCGCTCACCGAGCCCCTTCAGCGTCGTTCCGTAGCGATCGACGTAGCAGGCGTATCCGAACATGTCCGGTCGTTGGAACCAGTCGGGCGCCAGCAGCCGACGTTGATCCAGGAGGTGAAGTTCGTCCGAACGGTCAGCGAAGCCACGGGCAGCCACCTCGACGAGTCGGGCCGCGACGTCGTCGGGATTGCCGTAGAGCGCAGTGACGGCATCGTGGAGGTCAGGCCACCACTGTTCGAGTCTCAGTTGGAAGCTCTGGCGCCGGTGGGTGGGTAGTGTCGCGAGGGTCTCGAGTGCTGCCTCGGAAAGCGCCATACATGCATGATGGCATGAGCGGGTATCAAGGACTCATGACCTCCGTGAAGAGCATCCTCGATACCCTTCTCGACCGAGCTGTCGTTCCTGGCTACTCGCGCATCGGTTCGTTCGTGCGTAGCCAGTTCTGGGGCGCCGACCCAGCACCGTTTGCCGAACCGATCGACGTCGTCGTTACCGGAGGCAGTTCCGGGCTCGGGGCCGCGACCGCAATGTCGCTGGCGAAACTGGGGGCTCGCGTCCATATCGTCGGACGTTCCCGTGAGAGGTTGGAAAAATCCGCCGGCGAGATTCATGCTGCTGCCGTCGGACCGGTCGTCGTACATCGTTGTGATGTCAGTGATCTCGATTCCGTGGCCGAATTCGTCAACGCTCTCACCTCCGAGTTGACCGGCCTACACGCCGTTGTGCATTGCGCTGGAGTCATGCCGAACAAGCGCATCGCGACGGCGCAAAATCACGAAATGGCGTTCGCGACGCATGTGCTGGGGCCAGTCGCGATGACGGTCGGGCTCAGGGAACTGTTCGACGCCGGATCTCGAGTCATTTTCGTGTCGAGCGCCGGAATGTACACGGCACCGTTGACGACGCAGGATTTCGAATACGCCTCCGGAAAGTACTCGGGCCACACTGCCTATGCACGGACGAAGCGAATGCAGGTGGTCGTGGCCGAACAACTCGCCGAGCGGCTGGTCGGCGAGCACGACCCGGTAGTGCACAGCATGCACCCCGGATGGGCCGCGACGCCCGGCGTCACCGAGTCGAGCCCGGTCTTCGGCAGCCTGATGAAGCCCATTCTTCGTACCGCCAGGGAGGGAGCCGACACCGTCGTCTGGCTCGTATCCGGGGACGAGGCGCTGACCAGCACCGGGAAGTTCTGGCACGACCGTGCCGTGCGACCCACCCACTACCCGTCGTGGCGGAAAGACTCACCCGAGGCGCGGGACGCGTTGTGGGCATCCGTGGTCGACGCGACGGGAATCGACGTTTGATGGGTTCGTGGCTCCGCCACACTGGCACGGTTGAGTGCGTTGGGGTGCACTTAACCGTGCCACTGGCCCGGAGGGCCCCTTCCCACGTCGCGCCGATCAGGTCGATGCGGCGCTGACGGCCTCGGGTCTCGATTCCTGATCGGTCTGGTCACCTGCTTGGCGACGCACGACGGGATTCCCGCGGCCTCGTCCGACGACAGCTTCTTGTAGGTGCTCGGCGGCATTCCGACCAGTTCGGTGAAACGTGTGCTGAACGTGCCGAGCGAGGAGCATCCGACCTCGAAGCACACGTCGGTGACGCTGAGATCGCCACGCCGCAGCAGTGCCATCGCCCGCTCGATCCGCCTCGTCATCAGATAGGAGTAGGGCGACTCGCCGTAGGCCAGCTTGAACTGTCGGCTGAGGTAGCCAGCGGAGACGTTCACGCCGCGGGCAAGAGCCTCGACATCGAGAGGCTGCGCATACTCGCGATCCATCCGGTCCCGCACGCGTCGCAGACGCACGAGATCCTTGCGCCGCTCGGCAGAGATGGATTCGGAACTCACCTGGCTGATCGTTTCACTTTACTCCCGTCGCCCGCCAGAAGTTGCCGTCACAATGAGTGCGTGAAGATCACCGATGCCCAACGCCGAGCTCGTCTCGTGACACGTCAGTTCGCGGACGCCACATCGCCGGAGGACGTCGTCTCGTCCGTGTTGGCGCTACACGCAACCGATCCGGCGACGGTGTATCTCTCGGTTCTTGCGCGAGCCCGGTCGTCGACCGTCGAGGACGTACGTGACGCAATGTACGACCGTCGCTCGCTCGTGCGACTCATGGCGATGCGCCGCACACTGTTCGTCCTTGCGCACGACGATGTACCGGTCGTGCACGCTGCGGCCAGTCTCGGCGTCGCGAAAACGATGCGCGCACGGTTGAAGAAGCAGGTGTCGACGCTTCCGACCGAGCCGGTGGTCGAGAACGTCGAAAAGTGGCTCGCGGCCGTGGAAAAGGAGACGGACGCGCAGTTGCGGTCCGTCGGGATAGCTACAGGTGCAGAACTTTCCGCGGCGGTTCCGTTACTCAAGACGGCTCTTCTCCCGACGACCGACAAGGCGTACGACGTCAAGCGTTACGTCACGTCGGAGGTGCTGGTGATGATGGCAGCGGAGGGGAAGCTGGTCCGCGTCGAACCGCGCGGGGCCTGGACTTCCCGACGCCACGCGTGGGCGCCGATCGAAGAGTGGTGGCCCGACGGAATTCCGATGATGGACGAAGCCGAAGCACGCACGGAGCTTGTGCGCCGCTGGCTCGACGTGTTCGGGCCAGCGACCGTCGACGACGTCCAGTGGTGGACCGGGTGGAACAAGACTCAGACTCGCACGGCGCTCGCGGCGATCGATATCGTCGACGTGGAATTGACCGAAGGCGACGGAATCATGTTGGCCGACACTGATATTTCGGGAGTCGCATCCGGTGTCATGCTGTTGCCGGCGTTGGATCCGACGCCGATGGGATGGAAGCACCGTAGCTGGTACCTCGGCGAGCACAAGGCGCCACTGTTCGACACCTTCGGCAACATCGGCCCGACGATCTGGGCGGACGGCCGCATCGTCGGCGGCTGGGCCGTCACTCCCGCCGGAGAGGTGGCCACGGAATTGCTCGAGGACATCGGGGCTCAGGCTGCTGATGTCACCGCCGAAGCGGGCCGAATCACCGATCTGCTCGACGGTGCCGCGGTCGTCCCGAGCTTCCCGACGCCGCTCGAAAAGCGGTTGCGGGGGAAGAAGTAGCGCTGAGTCTCGATGGATACCGCCCGCAGAATCGCTGCGGTCACCGCGGTCAACATCGATGGCTCGAAGCTTCGCGACCTCAAGCGAAGCGACAATTGGCAACTCGACAACCGACTCCCGCGCAACCAGCAGGCCGGGCCGGAACTGTACTCGAACAACGACATCGACCGAGGCCATCTCGTTCGGCGAAGCGATCCCGTCTGGGGCCCGATTTCTGTTGCAGAACAGGCTAATCGGGACACCTTCCACTACACCGTCGGTGCGCCGCAGACAGCGGAGCTGAACCAATCGAAGATGCTCTGGCTCGACAGTACGGCAGGTCGCTGTCGGTGTTCACGGGCTGCATCTTCGACGACGAGGATCCGGTCTACCGCGACATCGCGATCCCGCGTCGGTTCTTCAAGATCGCGGCGTGGATGCAGGAAGATTCGCTTGGACCGACCGGCTACGTCCTCGACCAGCCGGAGTCTCTCGATCGGATCCTGAACCAGAACGTGTTCGCTCAGGGAATCCCACCGCTCGGCGCGTATCGGACCTACCAGGTCCCGGTCGAAGACATCGCGGAGGTCACCGGGTTGACCATGCCCGATCTCGTCGACGCAGACCGCCTGACAGCCGTGGCGACAGCTCGGCCGATCGAGTGGACCGAGTTGCACATCGGTTCGGATCTTGTGTTCTGAGATCGGGGTTTGGGATTCAGCGCGGCGCCGTTGGCCGCGCACCACCGCGATTTACCCCCGCGTTGTGCGCTGCAAGGTCGGTACGACGCACAACAGGGGCGTAAATTCGGGCCGGATCGAGTGTTGTCGTACCGACGAAAGATTCAGACGTTGAACCTGAACTCAGTGCTGCGGGTTTACTGAGGTTGACTGGGGTTGGCAAGGGCCTCTGAACAGGGCCTCTTGGGTTTATTGGTGCCTATTCGGCGGTGTCCGAGACTGATGCGCTGCGGACGCTCTGCGGACGAGAGGACCTACAACGTGTGGGTCCGTCCCCCTCGAATCCGCTTTTCCGGTTTCAAACCGGAGAACCCCCCGCTGCCGTTCCACGGGCTGCGGGGGGATTCCGTATCGACGCTGGACGGGTCACTGCTACCGGCGGAAGGAGGAGGCGCACCCCGAAGGACGCAGCAATCTCAAAGGGACCGGTTCGCTCGCCGCCCATACCTCCCCGGCGCCCGGTGAATCTCAAGGAAAGCCGGTACGGGGTGAGCTTGACGTCGAAGTCTATGCGGCCGCCGTAGCGAGCTTCACGACTCCCATCGGCTGACGAACCTCGAGCTCGAAGCGACCCTCGCAACGGGCACGAACCTGGTTCTTGGTGAAGTCGTCGGACACGTTCTCCGACCACGCCACCTTGACGCCCGATGTGTCGGTGCGAAGCTTCAGACTCGACAGGTCGAGCAGGAAACCAGTCGCTTCGGGCAACACCGTGGAGATAGCCACCGGCACACCCCACAGTCGCTGCGTGGCACGATCCACAGGAAGCCCATTGAAGTCCGTAGAACCCACTGTCGCAGAAGATAATTCGAGCAGTTCCCAGTCGGTGGGCGAGACCACGAACGCTCCGGGGGTCTGACCGGATACCTCCAGCGCAGTGATCGCCTTTCGTGTCGTGGTCAACACGTTGGTCACGAAGGCTTGGACCAGAATTCCGGACGTGTTCAGTAGACCGCGAAGAGCGGGAGCAGTGCCGGACCCGTTCAGGACCTGATTCTCGACGGCGACCCGGATTCCGTACAACAGTTCACCCGATACCCACGACTCCAGCGCAGAAGCATCTTCGAGCATGAACTTGTCGATGGGTTCGGACAGGTGCGCTATGACATGCAACGCCGCGTCGACGTGGCCCCAGGTGTACACGCTGGTCGGTTTGACCGCCCCTGCGGCGACTGGCGCCGCGGAGTTCGTACGAACGGTCTGGCGAAGGAATTTCCATGCCGGCGTAGCTGAGGCCTCGGCGGGAATCAGCTCCAGGAAACTCTGCGCGACCCTGCCCATCGAGACCGGGTCGTTCGGCAGAATAGGGATCTCAGTGAGAGACGAACCGACCGCGGTGACACCCTTGGAACCGTTCGGGTTGTGCATTGTCTGGGCGACCTGGATCGAGAGTGCTTTCGATGCCGGCCCGGACAGTCCGAGGTAACCGTCACCGAAACTGCCGACTGCACCGTTCATGATGATTTCCTGCGCGGGAGTGAAGGTGCTGAACGACTTCAGCAACGCCTCTCCCTCCGCTGCCCGTTCCATCTTCGCTTCGAGTTCGTGGGCTTCGTCGAGCGCGTTCCTCGACTTCTTCTTTTCGCCGGGGGTGAGGCTACGGCCTTCACTTTTCGCGGTATCGATGATGTCCTGCGCGATCTTTACTGCAGCGGCGTGCTGCTCTTTGATATTCATGAGAAATAGACCCCTATCAGGGTGAATGGCGCACAGTTGGCGCACAGAGAATGAGGAACCCGGTCAGGCGGGCATGTGGGTATCGGTTCGGCTCCTCATCGGCTTGACCCTTACGGGTTCCTCACCAACTTGGCTGAACCGGCCACTGGGCCGACACCATCAACTTCGGGCGGAATCCTGAACGACGAGAACGGTTTACCGGGCTCCTCACGCTTGACCCCTCAGGGTTCCTCACGCTTGGCCGTCGATACTGTCCGGGCCGTGACTCCTACTGCACCACATGATGTCCGGGCGGAACCCTCGAACTTGACCGGGTACGGCCCTCGTTCTTGATTCGCCGCACACTCTGCGATCTCAGCTACGGCAGAGCATATCTCAGATCAATGCCAGATCGCCGGATTCCAGTGATCGACCGCGTGGGCGTCGCACACCATGTCCTCATCGACGCAGCACCCGCAGGACGCGAACACAACCGGAATGGTCACCTTACGCCGGCTGTCGGTGGGCTCGGTCTCGTCGACGGGTTCAGTCATCGTCACCACCGCGCTGTGCCGCTAACCGCATCGCCGCTAGCTTCCCACCAACCCGCGGAGTCCTCGCACGGATCTGCTCGAGGATCTCCAGCAACTTCCCGGCGGCCGCCGGCTGCTGCGGTGCAGCCTTCGGATCGTCGAGGATCCGGGCCATCGCGAACGCCGCGGCAACAAGCCCCGGCGACGCCTCCGTGCTACCGATGGCCGCCAATTCCGCGCGAACACCCTCGGCTACCGACTCTCCCGAACCGGGCAGCGTCACCACGACACTCGCAGTCGTACCCGCCCGATGATCTCGTTGATACTCGCGGTTCGCGGTGCGGCAGATCCCGCACCTGCACCCCTGGACATAGCGGGAACGCCCGTGCGGCTTGTCATCATCATTTTCGACCATTGTCATGCTCCGATCTGGATTGTCTTGTTACCGAGACCCTGCGCGCTATATAAATCCCTGCCGGATGAGGTGTCTGGGGTGGTGGGGTGTGATGGCGTCTACGCCCCTACTGCCTGGCAGGTTGTCGGGGTTGGCAACCTGGCTGGTCACGTTGCGTCGAGTCCGACGTTGAGGTCGTGGAGGATGGTTGCTCTGGCTGTGTCGGTTCCGAGGAGTCTGGTCAGCAGGACCATGGTGAGGTCTGCTGCTGCCATTGCTAGGCGGATGCCTCCGTCGTCGCCGTCGTTGAGTGCTTCGGTGAGGACTATGTCTGCGCTGCTGGCGTCTTCGTTGATTCCTGCGAGGACGAGTCGCAGTGCTCGGGTTCCGTCGATGGGTTTGAGCATTGGTTGGTGTCCTCCGTGTCGATGGTGTGGGTGATGTCTTCGATGTCGAGTGCTCGGGTGTCGATGACGTACTCGGTCCAGCGGGGGAGGACGATCATGCAACGGATTTGGTCGGGGGGGACGACGGTGCGGTAGATGGGTTGGAGTGGTTCGTTGTACTCCTGGCTGCGGTGTGCTCGAATGCTGGCTGCGGCTTGGAGTTCGTTGGCCCAGGCCCATCCGTGAGATTGGTGGGGTTCTGCGGTGCGGTAGAGGGTGACTGGTAGATGCCGCCACCGCGCCGGCCCTTCTGGTACTGACCATTGAGCTCGTTGGTGGACGCCAGTTCTGCAGGTCGAGTTTTAGGATCTTCAACTTCTAAAGTTGAAGATCGACCGTCGAAAGGATGGATCACCGCAGCACAACTGACACAGCGAGTAGGGATGGCATGGGTCACCAGTCGATGGTCACCATTCGTCGAACTACCCGAACACTGCTGGGCTAGTAGAGCGTGTAGAGGTACGCGGCTGATCCTGGGCCGCCGGCGTATTGCGGGCCGGTGGCGTCTTCGGGTGGGTTCGGGTGCCCAGAGCAGACCCCACCACACTTCGTCCTGTGTCCACAGCTTCATCGTGTCGTTCCCTTCTGTGGTAATTCGATTGGGTCGTCGAGCTTCTCGATCACGAGTCCTGTTGTGTCGATTACGTATTCAGTCCATCGGGGCCAGGCGATGATGCACAGCATCGACTCGGGTGGTGCATCGACGCGGTACGTTCCGAGAGGTTGGTGCGGGTTCAGAACTTGGCGGTGATATCGGGTGCTCGTGATGGGTTCGATCTTGTTTCCCCATGCGCGACCTCTGATGTGTTCTGGTGTCGCGGTTCGGTAGAGCACCATGGTTTCCATGGCATTGACCGGGGCGGGCCACCCGTTGACGGTGAGGCCAGCACTACCGAACAGTTCGGCCCACTGATCGTCCGATAGCTCGGTGGAGGGTTGGCCGCAGGTTCTCCACGCAAGCCCGACGCGGCGCCGGAGCTGCTGCTTTGTGAGCTTCCCTGCGCGGTGTTGGCGGTACAGCAGGATCGGCGAGCCCCGGCCACCGATGAACGCTGTCTCGTGGGCATCCTCGGGTGGGTGCGGCGCCCACAATAGGTTCTGAATCGGGACATGCTCTTGGTCGTACTCCGACCACTCCATATCAAGGGGAACACCCCATGTGTCACTCTCGGACCAGGGACTCACGCGGCCGCTCCATTCTCACTGTCGCGGTTCTTGATCGGTCGGAGGTTGCCGGCTAGGACTCCGGGTAGCTCGGCTGGTTTGAGGGTCGAGGCCCACTCCCGGCACGCCTCCAGCGCCGGGCACACGTCGCAGACTGCGATAGCCTGTGCGTGCCTTTCCCGTCGCAGATCCAGTGGTTCGGCGACGTCGTCGTCCAAGAATCGATCGAACAATCGGCCCAGCCCGACACACGCAGCTCCCGTCAAATCCGGAATCTCGCCAAGGATGTCGGACAGTGATTCCCAAGTGCTCATGCTGCTTCTCTCCAGGCTTTGACTGCTCGGGCTGCTCTGTCCTTTCGCCACGACAGTCGCTCTCTCGCTTCGTCGACAGTGGTCGGAGGTGGGTCGAGTTCAGCGACAGCTTTGACGTCGTCGAGGGGTGCTGACTCGTCTTCGTTGCGCTCGCCCTCGGCCGGGGCGATGACGTCGAACTCGAGTGCGTCGTCGGCGAGTGCCTTGAGTCGGAATGTTCCTGCGATGGGTTCGCGGTCGCCGATCGGGCACACTGCCCGCAGACCACCGTGGCGGTCCTTGTTGAGGGAGAGCACCGCTGATCCACCGCGGCCCGGTGTGAACGCTGCCTTGACCTTCACTCGGATCGAGACGCCACCGACCGCTCGACGCTTGGCTGCGGTTCCACCTGGTCCGTGTGATCGGGAGTCGGCACCTTTGGCGAGGTGGTCGACGGCGAGGACCGCTGCACCGGTGCGGGCCAACGGTTTGAGTACCCGGGTGTGGACGGTCGTGAAGTCATCCGCTGAATTCGATGACGAGCCGAACAGAGGGAGCAGTTCTCCGACGCTGTCTACGACGACGACGCTCGGTTGGAACTCGGCCATGTCTGCGACGACGGTCAACAGTTCGATCCGGTCCTCCGGCTCGGTGTAGCGGAATCGTGTCGGGTCTCGCAGCGCCATCACGTCAGCACCGAGGTTGACCAGTCTTCGTACCGTCGCGGCCGGTCCGTTGTGGTCGAGGTCGATGACCACGACGCGGCCGCCGCTGTTGAGGGACTCGGTTCCCGCGGCGAGGCATACCCACGTCTTGCCGGATTCGGGGTCGCCGAATACGAGGTTGACTTGCCCGTCATAGAACAAGGCGTGACCGTCTTGCCGCTTCAGGATGGTGGGTTGGGGTGGTTCGGCGAGGGTCCCGTCGAGGAATGCTGCGATGTCGACGTAGGGGCTGGTTCCCGGTTCCGGGTACTGGGGTGCGGAACTGGGAACCGGGAGTTCCCGCAGGTCGGTCGGTTCCCGGTCGGTTCCCGGAACTAGGGAACTAACGGCGGTTCCCGGTGTGGATTCGTCGGTTCCCGGTTCCGGAACCCCTATGCGGGAACCGGGAACTACGGGCTTGCCACCTCTCGATCGACGACGCTGTCGCACTCGTTTCGGGTGGGCGGATGCGACTTCGGCGGGTGTCGGAATTTCGCTCATGCTGCACGCCCTGTTGCCCGCTGAGCCGATCTCAGGCACGTCTCTACCTCTTGTGCCGGTAGACCGATTGACGCAGCTGCGTTGCGAATCTCGTCCACAAGCGACTGCTCCCCTCTTTCCAGTGCACGACAAAAAGCCCAGAATGTGATGGAGTTCCGGCCACCCCCATTCGCCTCGGCGACCTTCCGAACAAGACCGTTGCTACGCCGCTCGGGGCTGACGACAGTCGGCTGCGGTCGGTACTGGGGTACCTCGACAAGAGGGAGCAGTGGCTTTGGCAACGGCGCGATCTCGGCATCTGTTTCGACACGGTAGAACTCGCCGGTCTCGGGATGCACTGATCCTGGCATCACGGTGTAGCCGGTGCGCCAGGTCTTCACGTCGATCCCGCTGTGCTCGGCGAGTTTCCCGCGGGCGGTGCCTGTGTGACGGTAGTAGACGTGTCGGCCGCCGGATCCGGTGCGGACGACGAGGGTGTCCCAATTGAGCCCGCGGACCTCGTCCAGGTTGCCGCCGTTGCGCGGGTCCTCGTCGAGGACGATGACGCCGGGACATGTTCCGCCCCAGTTGCAGTCGCGATACCTCCGTGCCTGCCGTTCGATGATTTCTCGGTTGGTGCTGAAGTCGTGGAACCCACCGTGCAAGAACGCCTTCTTCCCTTGCAGGGGGCCGATTGCGAAGCCGCGGTCGAGCATGTCGTAAGGAATCACTGCACGCCGTCCTTTTCTCGCTTGGCGCAGACCGGGCCGAGGTGCCGGCGGACCGAGACTGGGTCGACGAGCCATGCGCCGCAGGAGTGGCATTGGGAGGCGAGCCGGTAGGTGCCGTCGCGGAGTGCGGCTGCGAGGAGTTTGTCTGCTGGGTCTCTGAGCTTTTCGAGCTCGTCGTCGGTGTCTCGGGTTACCATGGAGTCCTCCTGGTTCGGTGTTCTGGTTCGGTGGGGGCTCGTGTGATGGCGAGCCCCCACCGGTGTGTCTGCGACTACTTGATTGGCCCGAATGCGGCACCCGTTGCGGCATGGATTGCAGCGATCAGCGCTCGCCACTCGTCGCTGTCGAATTGCAGGTTCAGCCCCGATTCCCAGGCCAGAGTGGTGTAGCCGTTGTGGAGTCGGACCATCGGTGCGGTGCAGTCCACGTGCTGCGTCATGTACGGCATCAGGCACCCGCGATCTCGTCGGCGGATTCGCGGGCGATGTCGACCATCAGCAGCAGCACGTGCGCTAGCTCGGCGGCTTCAGTGAGGGTCAGGCTGGCGTCTGACCCCTTGACCATCTCGAAGTCGCCATCTTTGGTGTTCCACCAACGATTGAACGTGATCCAAGGGGTGTGCTGGGTCGGCCGCTGGTAGAGCCACACGTCGAGGCGGCCTGTCCGCACGGAGCATGACCCGTCATTGCCCTCGTACACGTTCGAACGTGTGCCCAGTACTGAGACTCGGGCGGGTGCGGAAAACACGGCGGCTTGGGAGGGAAATATCCACTTGAGGTTCGCCCCGCTTGCCCAAGAGGGTATTGGGGAATCGGTGACGGCCCTCCAGATCTTGCACGCAAGGTCGAACGGGCTGTCGCCGTCGATCATGTTTTCTTGGTCGTATCCCCGCTTGATGAGGTTCCAGTTGGCGGAGTCCTTCTCGATCTGCGGGTGCTCGGCTTTCATGTAGGCCGCGAAC
Organism: Rhodococcus sp. FG69; assembly: GCF_057808915.1. NCBI lineage: Bacteria > Bacillati > Actinomycetota > Actinomycetes > Mycobacteriales > Nocardiaceae > Rhodococcus > Rhodococcus sp. FG69. Next base: position 23,370 of record NZ_JBMDIX010000015.1, read on the forward strand.
TCTTCGTCGGGGGTGGGTTCGGCGTCGAGCTGAACAATGTCAGTGGTGTCGTCTACGCTGTTGTTCATCGGGTTGCTTCCTTTTGGTTGGGGTTGGGACTCGGCACCCTCGGCCACATCTGGGATTGCAGTCCCGTGGTCGGGGGTGTTTTCGTAGAGGTCTGGTGTGAGCGGCATCAGGCAGCACCGCCCCGTGTGGTCTCCTTTTCCTTCTCGGCGATGAAGCGCTCAATCTCCGAACGCCTATACAAAATCCGCTTGCCCACCACGAATGAGGCCGGCCCCTGGTTGGCTCCCCGCCAGTACTTCAGGGTTCCCTCGGCGAAGGGGTACTCCGCAGATACTTCCCGCGTCGTCAGAATCTCTCTGTCGGACAATGCATTCACCTCTCGTGTCGGATGGTTGATACAAAACGATAGTACACAGGACGTGTCAGATGTCTAGTACATTTCGTGATTCGTGTGAGATGATTCCGCGCATGGCCGAAGATCCGACTAAGACCGACCTCCGATTCGCAGCGAACGTGAAGCGACTCCGTGAACTCAATGGGTGGAGCAAGGCGGAATTGGTCCGCGCCCTCAATGACGCGGGCTGGGAGTCTGCGCACCAAACGACAATCACGAGGTTGGAAAACGGCGAACGGCCGGCACGCTTGGGAGAGGCCGAGTTGATCGCCAGGGTCTTCGGTAGGACGATCAAGTCGATGATGCTCGACGAGTCGCAGGCGTCGGTCGAGGACTACATCGCCGACTGGAAGTCTGTGGTTCGCGACAGCTACAACGAAGTCGTTGAACACTCCGGCCTGTTCGAGGGTGCTCGACGGACGCTGGACCGTTTTGTGGAAGAAGCCCGCGAGATTGCTGGCCGGCTCGACAACGAAGGCGATCCGACTCGTTCTGCCAGCTTGTGGCTTGCCATCCGAGGCGGCGAACCCTTTGTCGGACTTAACCTGGAGGGGGCCGTCGAGTCCGGTAGGCGTGCAGACTCCGAAGGGCATCAGGCATCCGATCATCCGGATCGGTATTTCGTTGACGATGATTGGCTAGGCGAGTGAGCCAGCGACGCAATCGCCGGGCGGGCGTAGAAGACAGGTGGCGGGATCTGAACAAACCGCGCGTCGTTCTCGGAGAAGATCGACAGCCACTGTTGAACGAGGTCGGTCAGCCCGAAACCACCCTGCGTCCGGTAAACTACGGGAAGGGAAAGCGTTGGCGCGCAAGGTATGTCGACGACGAGTCGCGCGAGCACGCGAAGTCGTTCATCAGGAAGGCCGACGCACAGAAATGGCTCGACACGATCGTCTCAAGCCAGGTGTCCGGCAACTACATCGACCCGGTGCGCGGTGAGATCACGTTCGCGTCGTTCTACAGAGAGTGGAGTTCGCGCCAGGTGTGGGTGCCGGGCACGGTGCAGGCAATGAACCTGGCCGCGAACGGAGTCACGTTCGGTGCGGTTGCCCTCAGCGATCTCCGGCCCTCGCATATCGAGTCGTGGGTGAAAGCGATGCAGGACAAGCCGCTGGAGCCATCGACGATTCGAACGCGATTCAATAACGTGCGATCGGTGCTGAAAGCCGCGAAGCGCGACAAGGTGCTCGCCGATGACCCGACCGAGCGCATCACGCTCCCCCGCCGACGACGCACTGAGGCCGCGATGACGATTCCCGAGCCCTCTCAGGTGGGTGCGCTCGTTCGATCGGCTGACGTCGGATTCAGAGCGTTCGTTGCGTTGGGGGCGTTCGCTGGTCTGCGTCTCGGTGAGGCCGCGGCTCTCCAGATCCACGACGTCGACTTCCTGCGGCGAGAGATTCATGTCAGCCGTCAGGTGCAACGGGCGAACGGCGGTGTCGTCGAGATCCGCGCACCGAAGTACGGCAGCGAGCGGACGATTCCGGCCCCGGACGGACTGCTGGAGATTGTCGCGGAGCACATCCGCCTTTGGCTGCCGAACAACGATCCGACGCACTGGCTCTTCCCTGGCGAGAGCGGTAATCCGTGGCATCAGAACTCGGTCGGCTACCGGTGGCGCAAGACGAAGGAATTAGCTGGCCAACCCAATTGGCATCTTCACGACCTGCGGCACTTCTTCGCGTCCGGCCTGATCTACGCCGGGTGCGACGTCGTGACGGTACAGAAGGCGCTCGGACACAGCTCGCCGAACGTCACGTTGTCGACGTACGCGCACCTGTGGCCGAACGCTGACGATCGCACTCGCAAGGCTGCGGACGCGATGTTCACAGAAGCTGCTACTGCGGACTCACTGCGGACGGATAGCGCTAAAACGCCTGCTGACCAGGGGTTCTAAACGTTGAACCTGAACTCCACGACGTCCCCGTCTACCATGACGTAGTCCTTACCCTCGATACGGACCTTGCCCGCGGCCTTGGCCGAGGCCATGGATCCGGCCTCGACGAGGTCGTCGAAGCTGACGATTTCGGCCTTGATGAAGCCACGCTCGAAGTCGGTGTGAATAACGCCCGCGGCCTGAGGAGCGGTGTCACCCTTGTGGATCGTCCAGGCACGCGCTTCCTTCGGACCCGCCGTGAGGTAGGTCTGCAGGCCGAGGGTGTGGAAGCCGGCGCGCGCCAAGGCGTCGAGACCCGGCTCCGTCTGCCCGACGCTCTCTAGCAGCTCGGCTGCCGATTCGGCGTCGAGTTCGAGGAGTTCGGACTCGATCTTCGCGTCGAGGAACACTGCATCCGCCGGAGCGACGGACCGGGCGAGCTCGCCGACCTTCACGTCGTCGGTCAAGACACCTTCGTCGGCGTTGAAGACGTAGAGGAACGGCTTGGTGGTGAGGAGCTGGAACTCCTTGAGCAGTTCGAAGTCGAGCTTGTTCTTCTGCGAGAACAGCGTCTTGCCCTCGTTGAGCACGGCCTGAGCGGCGAGTGCAGCGTCGAGCGCGGGCTTGCGGTCCTTCTTGATCCGCGCTTCCTTCTCGACGCGCGGGATTGCCTTCTCCAGCGTCTGCAGGTCCGCGATCGCCAGCTCGGTCTCGATGACCTCGATGTCGGCGGACGGGTCGACGCGACCGTCGACGTGCACGACATCGTCGTCGGCGAACACCCGAACCACCTGGCAGATGGCGTCAGCTTCACGGATGTTGGCGAGGAACTTGTTGCCCAGGCCTGCACCTTCGGACGCGCCCTTGACGATGCCGGCGATGTCGACGAACGACACCAGCGCGGGCACGAGCTTCTCCGATCCGAACACCTCGGCGAGCTTGCCGAGCCGGGGATCGGGAAGCGGCACCACACCGACGTTGGGCTCGATGGTGGCGAACGGGTAGTTCGCAGCCAGCACATCGTTCTTGGTCAGTGCGTTGAAGAGGGTGGACTTGCCGACGTTGGGCAGTCCGACGATTCCGAGGGTGAGGCTCACGGTCTATGGAGTCTACTTTGACGGCGCTACCAGCTCGGACAGTGCCCGTCCGGCCGCAACACCCGAGGTGCCGAGTGGAGCCAGAACGACATGGTCCGCTCCTGCTTCGTGGTGCTCCTGGACGCGCCGAGCGATGTCCTCGACGCTCCCCCACGCGACGAGGGCGTCGACGAGTCGATCACTGAGATTGTCGACGTCGTCACTGGTGAAGCCCATGCGGAGGAAATTCTGGCGATAGCCCGGGACTGTCGCCAAGAAGGACAGTGAGTCACGAGCCGGCGCAGGATCCGAGCCGAGTACGACGAACTGATCGATCACCAGCGTCGCATCACCGAGAACGGCCCTGGCGTCGGCGGTGTATTCGGGGGTCACGAGCAGCGCGACGGCACCGGCGGCCTTCGTGCGAGCCATTTCGAGCTTCTTCGGACCGAGGGCTGCCAGGAGGATCCGGTCGGCAGGAACGTCGAGTTCGTCGAGATAGGCGTTCAGTCCCGCGAGCGGCTTGGCTGTCTGCGGGCCGCCGAGGCCGAGCACGAACCTGCCCGACGAGTGCAATTGCCGGTACAGCGCCCCGGTCTCGGCAGGACCGTAGACATCGACCGGCACGATCCCGGGCACGATCTTCGCCGACTCCGTCGCGTGGACGAGGTCGGCGAAGCGTCCGAGCCGATCGATCTGGCCGCCCGCGAGCCACAGCGACGAGTAGCCGAGCGATTCCAGCTCGCAGGCGTCGTCCAGGTACGAGTGGCCGATGTCGATGGAGATGCCGATACTGCCGAGTCCGAGTGTGTCCATGAGGTCGACGCTAAAACCTCGAGCGGCGTTCAGGTCAAGGCTCTACACCGCACTCCAGGTGCTCGTGTTGATCAGGATCGCGAAGAACACCACGTAGAAGGCGATGAGCACCACGAAGAACGCGACCCACACCCACAATGCGATCTGCCCGAGCTTCTTGGCCCGGTCCGACGCGTACTGCGCACCCTGGAAATCGCCCACCGCCCAGCGCGGGTAGACGTTCGAGGAGTGGGTGAAGGCCGAGAACGCGAGCGGCCAGAAGAACAGCACCGCCGCCACTGCCCAACCCACGTTGGACGGCGGCGGCGGTGGCGGCGCGTACTGCTGATATGGCTGATTCGGGTCCGTCATGGACGCAGCGTAATACCTACTTACGCGGTTGTCTTCAGCGTCGATGTGGCCTCGGCCAAGGCGGTCACGGCGTCCCAATCCTCGTTCGCCACCGCGGCGGCCGGAGTGAGCCACGAACCTCCGACGCACCCGACATTCGGCAGCGCCAGATACGTCGACGCATTGGCAGTGGAGATTCCACCCGTCGGGCAGAAGCGGGCCGCGGGGACGGGTGAATGGATGGACTTCAGAAAGCTCGCGCCACCGGACGCCTCGGCGGGGAAGAACTTGAGATCGGTGTATCCGGCTTCGAGGAGGGTGAGCACTTCGGACACCGTTGCGGCGCCGGGGAGATGCGGCAATCCGGTGTCCCTCATGGCCTTCGTCAACGCCGGAGTGCAGCCCGGTGACACCAAGAACTGAGCGCCCGCATCGGCAGCCTGCTTCGCCTGCCCTGGCGTCACGATCGTGCCTGCGCCGATCAGGATCTCGGGAACCTCCGCAGCGATGCGCTCGATGGCGTCGAGTGCCACGGGAGTCCGCAAGGTCAGTTCGATGACGGGCACTCCGCCCTTGACCAGGGCACGGGCGATCGGTACAGCGTGATCGAGGTTGTCGATGACGACGACGGGGATGACGGGAACGCGGTCGAGCAGAGATGCAGTCAAGTTCTTACCTTTTCTAGGGTCAGTGGGGGTCAGCGCATCACGAACATCGCGCCCTCGTCGGCGGGGCCGACGAGCGCACGCATCCCGGAGAACAGGTCACGACCGGTGCTGGACCATTCGTCCTTGCCCAACACGCGCCCGGTGACCGGGCGTGCCTCGAACTCGGCGAGAGGAACGTCGATCGACAGTGTGCCACCGAGCGAGTCGAGGGTGATCATGTCGCCGTCTTCGATTTTCGCGATCGGTCCCCCGCTCGCGGCCTCCGGCGTGAGATGGATTGCCGCAGGAACCTTTCCGGACGCTCCGGACATCCGGCCGTCCGTGATCAGCGCGACGGAACGTCCTCGGTCCTGCAGGATTCCGAGGGCCGGGGTGAGTTTGTGCAGCTCGGGCATTCCGTTGGCCTGCGGGCCCTGGTATCGCAGGACCGCGACGAAGTCGCCGTCGAGCAATCCCGCGTCGAATGCCTCGAGGAAATCCGCCTGGTCGTCGAACACCTTCGCAGGTCCCGTGACCACCCGATGTTCCGGCGCCACTGCGGAAGTCTTGATGACGCACTTGCCGATCGGCCCGGTCAGCATCTTCAGTCCGCCGTCAGCACTGAACGGCTCGTTCGCTCCGCGTAGGACGCTGTTGTCGTGGCTGATTCGAGTACCGTCCTGCCACATGACACCGTCGCCGTCCAGCTTGGGTTCCTGCGTGTATCGCGCAAGCCCCGGTCCGGCAACGGTTTTGACGTCCTCGTGCACGAGTCCCGCGTCCAGAAGTGATCCGATGACGAAACCGAGGCCACCCGCTGCGTGGAAGTGGTTGACGTCGGCCTTGCCGTTCGGGTAAATCCTGGCCATGAGCGGCACGACAGCGGACAGATCGGACAGATCCTGCCAGGTCAACGTGATGCCCGCTGCCTTGGCGATGGCGACGAGGTGCATCGTGTGATTGGTCGAACCGCCGGTGGCCAGAAGTGCGACGCATCCGTTGACGATCGACTTCTCGTCGACGACTTCCCCTACCGGCGTGTAGTTATCGCCCAACGACGTCAGACCGGTCACGACGTGTGCGGCCTCGCGAGTCAGGGCGTCGCGCATTGCAGTTCCCGGGTTGACGAACGAGGAGCCCGGTAGGTGAAGGCCCATGACCTCCATGAGCAGCTGATTGGAATTCGCCGTTCCGAAGAACGTGCAGGTGCCACTGCCGTGATACGACGCAGCCTCGGCATCCAGCAGAGCCTCGCGGCCCACTTTGCCCTCGGCATAGAGCTGGCGTGCTTTCGCCTTCTCGCCGTTGGGGAGTCCGGATGTCATCGGCCCCGCGGGCACGAACACCGCAGGTAGATGGCCGAAACTCAATGCGCCCATGAGCATTCCGGGCACAATCTTGTCGCAGACCCCGAGCATGAGGGTGGCGTCGAACATGTCGTGAGACAGCGCAATTGCGGTCGACATCGCGATGATGTCGCGACTGAACAGCGAGAGCTGCATTCCGTCGCGGCCCTGCGTGATGCCGTCGCACATAGCTGGGACGCCACCGGCGAACTGTGCGATGCCACCGGCGTCGATGACGGCCTTCTTCAGCACAGCCGGGTAGGTCTCGAACGGCTTGTGCGCCGAAAGCATGTCGTTGTAGGCAGAGACGATCGCGATATTGGGCTTGACCATTCCGCGGAGCGCTTTCTTGTCTGCTGTGCCCGATGCAGCGAAGCCGTGGGCGATGTTGGCGCACGCGAGACGGCCACGCGCTGGCCCTTTGTCTGCTGCGGCTGCGATTCGATCGAGGTATGCGGATCGTTCGGACTGGCTGCGGTGTGCGATGCGGTCGGTTACCTGACGCAGGACCGGGTGAAGTGTGTCCATGAGTATCTCCGATGTTCGGTCTCTCATCACCCACCCTAGGGCCACTTACGTGGATCGACAACTCAACTTATGTTTTTCAAAGTTGTAAGTGTTGATTCTTAGGCTGTTGCCGCAAAAGTTGCTTGTTGGTTGAATGGCGTATATGACTACGCCACGCCCGAGCGCGCCGCCTGCCACAGCAGGCGAGATCTTCGCGCTCGTTCGCGACGGCGAGGCAGATACTCGCGCGGAACTCGGCAAGATCACCGGCCTGTCACGGTCGGCGGTCGCCTCCCGCGTCGCCGCGCTCACCGGTCTCGGGTTGATCATCGAGACCGAGGACACCCATTCGACGGGCGGCCGACCGCCGGCGCGACTGTCTTTCGACGTGGACGCAGGCGTCGTACTCGCCGCCGCGATCGGCCGCAGTCGCTCACAACTCGGCGTCTTCACCCTCGGCGGGGAGTTTCTCGCGAGCGACACCGTCGACCAGGAGATCGGCGTCGGCCCGGACGAGTTGATGCCTCAGATCACCAAGCGTCTCCAAGCACTGCTCGACGAGTCGGGCCGAGCCGGGCACCGCATCCTCGGGGTCGGTCTGTCCATCCCCGGCACCGCCGACACGGTGCGGGGCTGCAGCCTGGACTCGCCGATCATGCACGGTTGGGACGGAGTGCCACTTGCTCCGTTTTTCGCGGAGACCACGTCGGCACCGGTCTTTCTCGACAACGACGCCAATGCGATGGTCCTCGCGGAACGTCGGGACAACCGAGACCGATTCCAGGACGCACTGCTGGTCAAGGCCTCGACAGGCCTCGGTGCCGGAATCGTCGCGGGTGGCGCTCTGCAACGTGGATCACTGGGAGCCGCAGGAGAATTCGGACACACCAAAACCGCAGCCGCGGCAGGAGTCGCCTGCAGGTGCGGCGACAGCGGTTGCCTGGAAGCAATCGCCGGCGGCTGGGCCTTGGTCCGAACACTCCGGGAACAGGGGCGGAACGTCGGCCACGTCCGGGGCGTCGTCGACCTCGCGGTGAGCGGTGATCCCGAAGCTCGCAGATTGATCCGCGACAGCGGACGCCATATCGGTGAAACACTGGCCGGGGCAGTGAACCTGCTCAACCCCGAGGTGCTCATCGTCGGCGGCGACATGGCCAAGGCGTACGACATCTTCGTCGCCGGGTTACGTGAGACCGTCTACGGAAACGCAACCGCCCTCGCCACCAAAGCACTCACCATCCAGGCCACGACGCACGGCGACTTCTCGGGGGTCATCGGCAGCGCAGCAATGGTATTGGACCAGGTACTGAGCGCGCGGGCCGTCGACGAAGCCTTGGGCGCCTGACACGCTCTTCCGCTCGGCGCAGTTGCGCAACCTTTGATCGCACGTAGGCCGAGAATGGCGTCGGGTGTCACCCCGACGGTTTACAGTGATCGCTGTCACATCACCGATGCTGAAAGCGGTCCCCATGGCATTGAAAGCGGCAGACGATCCGAACATCGAGTTGTTGAAGACCGATGCGGATCTGCCCCCGGTCGGAGTCGTCGACAAGAGTCCGATGACGCCGGCCAAGAGAATTTTGTTCGTCCTCATCGGCCTGCTCGGCGGCGTCGCGTGGACCATCGTCGCGATCGTGCGCGGCGAGAACCCCAACTCGGTCTGGTTCGTGATCGCTGCTGTCTGTACGTATATTTTCGCGTTTCGCTTTTACGCCCGATTGATCGAGAACAAGATCGTCCATCCACGAGACGATCGCGCCACACCTGCGGAGATCCTCGAGAACGGCAAGGACTACATGCCGACGGATCGTCGCGTGTTGTTCGGCCACCACTTCGCCGCCATCGCCGGCGCGGGCCCCCTCGTCGGCCCCGTACTGGCAGCTCAGATGGGCTACCTGCCCGGCACGCTGTGGATCATCATCGGCGTCGTGTTCGCAGGCGCCGTGCAGGACTTCCTCGTACTGTGGATCTCGACGCGTCGACGCGGGCGCAGCCTCGGCCAGATGGCCCGCGACGAACTGGGCGTTGTCGGCGGCGTCGCCGCACTCGTCGGCGTCTTCGTCATCATGATCATCCTGATCGCCGTGCTGGCACTCGTCGTGGTCAACGCCCTCGCCGAAAGCCCGTGGGGCGTCTTCTCTATCGCGCTCACCATCCCCATCGCGCTGTTCATGGGTGTCTACCTGCGCTACCTGCGTCCCGGCAAGGTGTCCGAGGTCTCGCTCATCGGCGTTGCGTTGCTTCTCCTGGCCATCGTCTCGGGCGGCTGGGTGGCCGAGACCGAGTGGGGCACCGACTGGTTCACGCTCTCGAAGGTCACCGTGGCCTGGTTCCTCATCGCATACGGCCTCGCGGCGTCGATCCTGCCGGTCTGGCTGCTGCTGGCACCGCGCGACTACCTGTCGACGTTCATGAAGATCGGCACCATCGCACTGTTGGCTGTCGGCATCCTCATTGCCCAACCTGCAATTCAGATGCCTGCAATGACGACGTTCGCAACCGAGGGCAACGGCCCGGCATTCGCCGGCTCGCTGTTCCCGTTCTTGTTCATCACCATTGCCTGCGGCGCACTCTCGGGCTTCCACGCTCTGATCAGCTCGGGTACGACACCGAAGCTGCTCGAAAAAGAAAAGCAGATGCGGATGATCGGGTACGGCGGCATGCTGACCGAATCGTTCGTGGCCATCATGGCTCTCATCACCGCATGCGTTCTGGACCAGCACATCTACTTCGCACTCAATGCCCCAGCGACGCTCACGCAGGGAACCCCCGAGGGAGCAGCGGATTTCGTCAACGGGCTTCCCATCAGCGGTGGCAACATCACCCCCGACGAACTACAGCAGGCAGCTACCGACGTCGGCGAGGAATCCATCATCTCCCGAACCGGCGGCGCGCCGACTTTGGCCTTCGGAATGTCCGAGGTACTGCATCAGGTCTTCGGCGGCACGGGCCTCAAGTCCTTCTGGTACCACTTTGCGATCATGTTCGAGGCGCTGTTCATCCTCACGACAGTGGACGCCGGAACGCGCGTCGCGCGCTTCATGCTCTCCGACAGCATCGGCAACCTGCCGGGTTCGACGGCGAAGAAGTTCAAGGATCCGTCGTGGCGGCCCGGCGCATGGGTGTGCTCGTTCATCGTCGTCGCGGCATGGGGCGCAATCCTTCTCATGGGCGTCACCGATCCGCTCGGCGGCATCAACACGTTGTTCCCGCTGTTCGGCATCGCCAACCAGCTCCTTGCCGCGATCGCTCTGACCGTCGTGATGACGATCGTCGTCAAACGCGGACTGTACAAGTGGGCGTGGATTCCGGGAGTTCCGCTCGTCTGGGACCTCATCGTCACCATGACCGCGTCGTACCAGAAGATCTTCTCCGACATTCCGGCGATCGGCTACTGGAAGCAACACAGCTTGTTCGTGGACGCGAAGAATCAGGGTCTGACCGAGTTCCAGACCGCGAAAACGGCGGAGGCTATCGACGCGGTCATTCGCAACACCTTCATCCAGGGCACGCTCTCCATCATCTTCGCGGTACTCGTGCTGATCGTCGTCGCGGCAGGAACTCTGGTGTGTATCAAAGCAGTACGGGGCGGTGACGTGGAAGACAACGAGGACCCAGAGGTGCCGTCGAAGATCTTCGGCCCCGCAGGGTTCATCCCGACCGCGGCCGAGAAGGAGATCCAAAGTGAATGGAACACGTTGATCGAGGACGGCACCGTCCGAGCGCCGGGCGCCGCACATGCAGGTCATCACTGACATGCGCGGACTCTGGTGGTGGATCACCTCGCTCATGGGCGACAAGGACTACGAACGCTACGTCGCCCACATGAGCAGAGTTCATCCTGGTGAAGCGGTTCCGTCGGAACGCCAGTTCTGGCGGGACCGCTACGCGGAGGCCGACGCGAGACCCGGACCCCGCTGCTGCTGACGGTTGACTGCTGACGGGGAACGGTCGTGTCCGATTTCCGCTAGCAACCCTCGGTCGGCGATGACACAGTGGAGTCCATGGAGTTGGATTTCGACCGGTGCTATCGCGCCGTTTCTGCACGGGACACTCGTTTCGACGGGCAGTTCTTCACCGCCGTGCGCACGACGGGCATCTACTGTCGCCCGTCGTGCCCGGCGACCACGCCCAAAGCCAAGAACGTCTCGTTCGTCCCGACGGCCGCAGCCGCACAGCAAGAGGGCTACCGAGCGTGCCGACGGTGCCAGCCCGACGCCACTCCGGGTTCACCGCACTGGAACATCCACTCGGACCTGACCTCTCGGGCTATGCGGCTGATCTCCGACGGTGCCGTCGAGCGGGGTGGTGTCGACTCGCTCTCCCATACTCTCGGATATTCCACGCGCCAACTCACCCGGGTGTTGACGGCCGAGATCGGCGCCGGCCCCCTCGCGCTCGCACGCGCACACCGAGCCCACACTGCACGGACTCTCATCCAGACGACGGACATGTCGATGAGCGACATCGCGTTTGCATCCGGATTCTCGAGCGTCCGCCAGTTCAACGACACGGTGCGGCAAGTGTTCGCGGTCAATCCCTCCACACTGCGTCAGGAAGCCACGAGAAAGAAGACCATCGCCGCCAACGGAACGGTGACCGTTCGCCTCCCCTACCGGCAACCGATGGATCGCGGATGGCTCGAGTGGTTTCTCAGCGGGCACGCCGTACCCGGCAGCGAAAGCTACACGGACGGGTTGTACCGCCGCTCGCTTCGACTACCCCATGGCCACGCCATCGTCGGGTTGCGCATCGAAGACGGTTACGTCGACACGACCCTGAGCTTGCTGGACATGCGCGATCTCGCCCCAGCCGTCGCGCGCATCCGTCATCTACTCGACCTCGATGCCGACCCGGAGGCCGTCGACGCCGCGTTGGCAGTGGATCCGGCGCTGGCACCGAACATCGCAACACACAGGGGAATTCGAGTACCGGGGAACGTGGACGGTGACGAGTTGCTGCTGCGCACGATGATCGGCCAACAGATCTCGCTACGTGCAGCGGCGACGCATACCGCCCGCCTGGTCGAGACGCTGGGCGCACCGATCGACGATCCGCTCGGCGGCGAGATCACCAGGCTCTTTCCGACGTCCGAGGCCATTGCCGAGCACGGTCACGAAGTACTGACCGGCCCGACGGCTCGAGTGAAGGCGATCATCGGTGTCGCCGAAGCATTGGCGTCGGGCAAGATCGTTCTCCATACCGCCCTCCCCGCCGACGAACTCGAACGAGACCTACTCTCGCTCAAAGGGATCGGGCCCTGGACAGCGCGTTACGTCGTCATGCGCATGCTCGCCGACCCCGATGTTCTATTGGACACCGACCTCGTCGTCCGACAGGGCGCCGAAGCACTCGGGATGACTCTGACCGACTCGAACCGCTGGGCACCGTGGCGTTCCTACGTCTCGATGCACCTGTGGAGCATTGCCTTGGAAAGAAGGGGACTATGACTGCTGCATTCGCCACCACCATCACTCCGATCGGGCCGTTCACGGCGGTCGTCGACGCCGACGGTCACGTTCTTGCCTCCGGTTGGACAGCCGCGGTGGGCGAGTTGACGCCCTTGATTCACGCGTCACTTCGCCCGACCGACGTCCGCGAGGCGGGCGATCTCGGCAGCGTCACGAGAGCGGTCGAGAACTATCACCGCGGAGAACTGGGCGCAATCGACGACGTGCCGGTCGCGCAGCAGTCCGGAGAGTTCCTCGTCCACGCATGGAAGGTGCTGCGCGACGTACCCGCCGGCTCCCCGATCACGTATTCGGAGTTCGCCGCTCTGGCCGGACGGCCTGCCGCTATTCGGGGGGCTGCCTCCGCCTGCGCGCGCAATGCGGCGGCACTGTTCGTGCCGTGCCACCGGGTCTTCCGGATCGGCGGAGCAATGGGCGGGTTTCGATGGGGTCTGCCGGCCAAGCAATGGCTGCTGGCGCACGAGGCCGTCGGACGGTGACGTGACGCTCTCAGACGTTAGAGTCACTCGGGTACAGCGAGTACTGCAGCCCGCAGAGTGACACGACGTGAGGACTATGACGTGACTGAGCAGGCAGCGCCCGAAACGAAGCTTGGGCGCGATCGGGGTGACCTCATCGGTGTCGGCGGAATCTGGTTGGCGAAATGGTCGCTGATCATCGTGTCCGTCGCCGCAGGCGCGTGGGTTGTGGGCTGGTTGATCTCCGCGCTATGGGTGATCATTCTGCCGGCATTGTTGGCCATCATCGTCGCGACGGTGCTGTGGCCGCCCACGAAGTGGATGATGCGCGTCGGTCTCCCTCCGGCGTTGGCCGCGTCCGCCTCGCTCATCGTCTTCTTCCTCGTCATCGGCGGAGTCATCACACTGATCGTGCCGTCGGTCGCCGATTCGGCCCCGGAACTCGTCGACAAGGCGTCGGAGGGTGTATCGCAGGTCCAGAACTGGTTGAAGGGCCCGCCGATCAATCTGCAGGACGAGCAGATCGACAATGCGGTCTCGGCGATCACGTCGAGGCTCCAGGACAGCGGCACCGCGATCGCGTCCGGGGTCTTCACCGGTGTGTCGGCGGCAGGTTCGATCCTGATCACACTCGCACTGGTTCTGGTCCTGACGTTCTTCTTCGTCAAGGACGGCCTCAAGTTCATTCCGTGGCTGCACGGATTCGCCGGTGGTCGCGCTGGAAGCCACCTTGCCGAGATCCTCGCCAGAATGTGGGCGACGCTCGGCGGCTTCATTCGCACGCAGGCCGTCGTGAGTCTGATCGACGCATTCTTCATCGGCCTCGGACTCGTAATCCTGGGAGTGCCACTGGCACTCGTGCTCGCGACGCTGACCTTCCTCGGCGGTTTCATCCCGATCGTCGGTGCATTCGTTGCCGGCGCGTTGGCCGTGTTGGTCGCACTCGTGGCGAACGGACCGACTACGGCCCTCATCGTGTTGATCATTATCCTGGCTGTTCAACAACTCGAGGGAAATGTCCTCCAGCCGGTCCTGCAGAGCCGCAGCATGAACCTGCACCCTGCGATCGTGTTGCTTGCGGTCACCGGGGGAAGCTCGGTGTTCGGCATCATCGGTGCATTCCTCGCGGTACCGGCTGCGGCCGTCGCAGCAGTACTCATCCGGTACGTCTCGGAGCAGATCGACAAGCACTCCATCGAAGCCGATCAGGAGCAGCTGGAGGAACAGGCGCCTGACCCCGCAGATCTGGCGACCGACGACGAGGACTCGGATCAGGATGCAGCGAAGAGCTGAAGCCTCGATCCGTCCCGTTCCCGAATGACGTGCAGGCGGCTCGGAATGCGTTGGCGCATCTCGTCGACATGACTGACGATGCCGACGACCCGGCCGCCTGCACGGAGCTCGTCGAGAACGCCCATGACGGACTCCAGGGTGTCGGCATCGAGCGTGCCGAAGCCCTCGTCGATGAAGATCGTGTCCAGTACGACACCGCCGGATTCGGCGGCGACGACGTCGGCGAGACCGAGTGCCAGCGACAGCGAGGCGAGGAACGACTCACCGCCGGACAGTGTCTTCGCCGACCGGACGACACCGGTGTAGTCGTCGCGAATATCGAGACCGAGACCACCTCGCCGACCACGTGATTCGGCCTCGTCCGAGTGCACGAACTCGTACCGACCCGAGGACATCCGACGTAGTCGAGCCGACGCCGATTCGGCGACGTCTTCCAGCCGAGAAGCCAGAACGTACGACCGCAAGGACATCTTGCGAGCGTTCTGACCACGACCTGCGACGACGTCCGCCAACGCGGCGAGTTCCTCGTGTTTGGCCTGCATGGGCGCGACCCGATCGACCGCCGCCCACAACTGTGCAGTCAGGGCTTCCAACTGTTCGACACGACGTTTGCATTCGGCGTGCGCGGCAACCGCTGCATGCAATCGAGACGCGGCGTCGTCGACGACATTCTTCGCCGCGACGGTATCCACCGGCTCGGTATCCGCAACGGCGAGGATCGCGGGTTCGGCGAGGACCTGCTCGGTGTGGGCCCGCACATCGTTGGCGGCCTCGAGATGCTTCTCGATCGATGCGATACGCGCGGGTGCGAGGACCCGCTGAGCGGCATCCGCGGCGGAGTCGAAGCCCGATTCGGCAACCTTCGCTGCGAGCGCGTCGGTGAGCTTCTGCAGTTCGGTTGCCGATCCGGCCGCAGCGACACGCTTGTCCACCAAGTCGGTCGACAACTTGATCAGTTCTTCCAGACGCGCGAGTCGCTGATCGATGCTTTCTGCGCCGTCCATCGCAACGGCAATCCGCGAC
Source organism: Rhodococcus sp. FG69 (assembly GCF_057808915.1). Taxonomy (NCBI): domain Bacteria; kingdom Bacillati; phylum Actinomycetota; class Actinomycetes; order Mycobacteriales; family Nocardiaceae; genus Rhodococcus; species Rhodococcus sp. FG69. Next base: position 38,619 of record NZ_JBMDIX010000015.1, read on the forward strand.
CGCATCTCCTGAGCCGACGCGCGTACTTGCGTCGCCCGTGCCGCTAGACCTGCTGCAGCAGAATGCTTTTCACCGACTGCTGCGGCGATACGCTGGTCCTCGCTGCGCAGGTGCGCCAGCCGGGCGCGCAGTTGGTCGAGCCGCGAGGCCTCGGCCCGAGCCTTCTTCAGCGCCGCGTCGACGGTGTCGCGTGCGTCGATCAGCTGTGCGCTGTTACAGTCCCCCGACTGCTGGACGAGTGAATCCTGGACTCGCACCAGGGCGAGGACAAGCGCCGCCTTCTTCTCGGTGAGTGCCGCTGCCCTGTGTTCGAGGGCCGCGGCCGCATCCTCGTCCTGTTTGGTGACCGTCGACTCGGTCGCCTGGGTCGGTGCCGGATGGTCTTCCGAGCCGCACACCACACAGGGCTCACCGTCGACGAGTCGTGATGCGAGCTCTGCAGCCATCCCCGCCAAGCGCTGCTCTCGCAGGTCGAGGGTGTGCGCGCGAGCGTCGTTGAAGGCGGTTCGTGCGCTGTTGTGAGCTTTCTCCGCGGCTGCAAGCTTGGTCCGTGTCTTCGCCAGCTCGGCGACCGCTTCCACCGCTTTGCCGAGGCGCGTGCTCTCCATCTCGAGCGCCGGAATCTCTGCGGCCGCATGAACAGCGGAGTGCACCGCGGCTTCCACTTCGTCGATCGCGGCGGGAAGCGTGGCCCGCTCCGACTGCATGGACTCGACAGCCCGCTCGACGGTGGCGAGTTCTCCTTCGAGCTGCGTTGCCGTCCTCTCCTCGCTCTCGGCACGGCGGACGAGGATACGGAGCTGTTCGAGTGCCCCGACCTCGGTGGTCCATGCGCGAACGGCAGCGGCGACGACTCTGCGATCGGCGACGAAATCCGTCCCCGACGTGCAGAGCCCTTCCGTGACCGCCTCGGATCCGTCGAGTTGTGCGAGGGCCCGGTAGGCGCGATCGGACGCTGCCGAGGCTGAGCTGTGTCTGCTTGCGGCCGCGTCGAGTTCGCCGGCCAAGGCCGCGACCGGCCCCGCCGCAGCCGACCGTTCGAGCTCCAGACGCAGCACGGCGCGCTCGGCTGCGCCGGCCTCGTACTGCGCACGCTGTTCGCATGCAATACTTCTGCGCCGTTGCAGGTCACGAGTGGTTTCAAGTTTTCTGAGGGTGACCACTGCGGTGTCCGACGTGGCTCTGGCGTGCGCCAGCGTCTGCGCGGATTCGTTCAGTGCCGCACGGGAGGTGTCGAGAACGTCGCTCGCCCACTCGACCGGCACACGATCGAGTTGCTCGTCCTCACCCGATGCTGTCGAAATTTGGCCCAGCAGTTTGTCCGTCGCGATCCGACTGGTCTCCAACGCCGCCGCGCTCGCGCGCCGCGCGTCGGTAAACCACTCCTCGATGTCGCCGAACCTGCTGGTGTCGAAGAGCCTCTCGAGCAGGTTCCCGCGTTCGTCGCTGTCGGCCCGCAGAAACCGCGCGAACTCGCCCTGTGGAAGCAGCACGACCTGGAAGAACTGGTCGGCACTCATCCCCAGTGCCGCGCCGACGGCATCGCCGATCTCGTCGAGCCGGGTCAGGTTCTGACCAGTGCCGTCCAACCATGTCAGCGACGCCTTGGCGTTCTGTTTGGTCGTTCCGGCCCCACGCTTCTTGGGTCGGAAGAACTCGGGGCTGCGAGTGATCCGCATTCGTCGACCGCCGAGGGTTGCGTCGAGCATCACGGTCGGAACAGCCCCCGGCGCGGCATGGTCGGACAGAAACCGTTTGCCGTCCTTGCGCGCCCCGGGAACCGTGCCGTACAGCGCGAATGCAACCGCGTCGAGAATCGTCGTCTTCCCGGCACCTGTCTGCCCGTGCAGCAAGAACAAGCCGTCCGCGCCGAGAGCGTCGAAGTCCACCGTCTCGGTGCTGGCAAACGGCCCGAACGCCGTGACCTCGAGCTTGTGCAGTCTCACGCAGACTTCCCGAACAGCTCGTACTGCCCCGTCACGCTGTCGGCGGTGACCTCGTCCTGGTGCACGCTTGCCAACGCGCGCTCGAGGAGGAGAATTTCGCTGCCGGTGGGCGTACTCCTCATGTCGGTGACAAACGAGACCATGATCTCGCTGTCGGTCCGCCCGCGCACCCGGTCTCGGTAACGAAGGCTCGAATCTTCGGCTGGACGGTTCCATTCGAGGTGAATCGCGTGCGGAAATCTGGTCTGCAACGACCGCATGGCATCGACCGGCCGCACAGGATCGGTGAGCACGGCCGACACGTAATGATCCTCGGCGTCGACGAAGCGCTCCTCGGTCAGCAATTCCTCGACGGTGCCTTCGATTCGACTGAGCCCCCGGACAACCGGCAGATCGACGCGTTCGACCCCGGCCAGGCCGTTACCGTCGAGTTCCAGAATCCACACAGCTTTGCGGTGGCTGCGCTCGCCGAACGAATACGGAAGAGGCGAGCCCGAGTATCGAACTCGATCGGTCAATGCCTGCGGAGAATGCAAGTGCCCCAACGCAACGTAATCGACACCGTCGAATGCCGATGCGGGCGCAGTCTCGACGCCTCCCACCGAGATGGACCGCTCGGAACCCGTCGACTCGCCGCCGACCACGAAAGCATGAGCCAGCACAACGGATCTGACCGAGCTTGAATCGCTGCGGCGCTCGTCGAGATCGGCGGTGACGCGTGCCATCGCAGCATCCAAGACCTCTGCATGGCTGCGCGCAGCCGGAATGTCGAGCTCGAACCGCGTGGTTTCCGGCTCCAGGTAAGGAATTCCGTAGAACGCGACGGGGCCGAACTCGTCGTCGACGAGTACTGGTGTGCCGACGTCGCCGACGCGCGTCATCAGATGAAGGCCACCAGCCGCAGCGAAAGCGGCTCCTGCTCCGAGTCTCGCGGGCGAATCATGATTTCCCGACGTGGCGACGATGACTGCGCCTGCTGCGCGGATGGCCTCCAGACCCCTGTTGCACACCAGCACGGCATCGGCGCTGGGAACCGCGCGGTCGTAGATGTCACCGGGCACGACGACGACGTCTATTCCGTGCGCTGCAACGAGATCCGCGATGGCCGCCAGCGCGGCAGCCTGGTCGGCGAGCAGATCGGTGCCGTGGAACGTGCGACCGATGTGCCAGTCCGAAGTGTGCAGGATCTTCATGGAATACGACGCTATCGGCAGACACCGACAAACTCCGCCAACTGCTACGGCCTGTCGGGTGTTGCCCCGGTTACCAGGAATGGGGGCTCCGCCCCCAGTGGCACGAACAAGTGCACCAGAGGAACCTCAACCGTGCCACTGGGGCGGAGCCCCCGGACGCCACTGGGGCGGAACCCCCCGCGTCCACTGGTGCGGAGCACCATAGGTCGGCCGAACCTGTCGGTGCCCTCGTGCATCATCGTCGAACATGAACGCACTCACGGCACTCGGCATGATCTTCGCCCTCGTCCTCGGGGGCGCGATCGGTTGGCTGCTGCACGCGTCGAGGATCGGAGACCGGGCAGTTCGAGCCGAGGCTCAGCTGGCGGCGCTCCGCGACAACGAGGCACTTCTCCGTCGTTCGCTCGCGGCCGTCAACGAGGATTCCGCAAGGCGGCACTCCGGCGTAATCGGCCAACAGGTGTCTCATCTGGTCGAACCGCTGCACGATGCGGTCGACGCGCTCACCGAGCATGTGCGCCAGGTCGAACACAATCGAATCCGAGCCTATGCCGGGCTCAGCGAGCAGGTCACCGGCATGCACCGCGCGTCGGTGCAGTTGTCGACGCAGACCTCCCAGTTGGTCACCGCGTTGCGTGCGCCGCAGATCCGTGGTCGATGGGGCGAGATGCAACTGGAGCGGGTCGTCGAGCTCGCCGGCATGGTCAAGCATTGCGATTTCGACACCCAGGTCGCCAGGAACGGCGTCAGGCCCGACATGATCGTTCGACTCGCCGGTGGCCGCCAGATCGTCGTGGACGCCAAGGTCCCCTTCGCCGCGTATCTCGACGCCGCCCAAGAGGAGGATCCGGACAAGCGAGACAAGCAGATGACGCGTCACGCTCGTCATCTGCGCACTCACGTGGATCAGCTGGCGGCCAAGGAGTACTGGCGATCGTTCGAGCCGACACCCGAGTTCGTCGTCCTGTTCGTGCCCGGCGACCCGTTCTTGGACGCCGCATTGACGTCGGACTCGGCGCTACTGGAGTACGCCTTCACCAGAAACGTGATACTTGCCACGCCCACCACGTTGGTGGCACTTCTGCGGACCGTCGCCTACACGTGGAAGCAGGAGTCACTGGCCGAGGACGCCGCGCGAATCCAACAGCTCGGCCGTGAGCTGTACACCCGACTCGGGGTGGTCTCGACGCACCTCGACAAGCTCGGAGGGCATATCGGCAAGGCAGTCGACTCGTTCAACGCGACGGTGTCGTCCGTGGACGCCCGCGTCGGCGTCACCGCTCGAAAGCTCCACGAACTCGAGCTGTTCGACGCCGATGTGGTCGATGTACGACGGGTCGACGCGAGGCCCCGAACGTCCGATTCGTCGCACTCGGTCGGGCAGTTCGGTCATGTCAGCGACGCGGTGGGGTGAACAGCCGCTAACCTCGATGGGTGTCTACCTCCCAACGTGCCCGTTCCGGGGTACCGCTGGACCAACGTTCAGCGCTCGCATCTGTGCCCGGCGTCCCTGCTTGGGGGGCAGTGGCGATTGCCGTCGGCGCAACATTTCTAGGTTTCGTCATCGATGCCGCACGCGGGACCGAGCTGACGTCGGCGTTCGCGTGCCTGTACATCATCGGAACCGTCGCAGCCGTCGTACTGGTCCGCTATCGCGGGTTGTTCACCGCCATGGTCCAGGCTCCGCTGATCCTGTTCGTCGCCGTGCCGCTGTCGTATCAGTACTTCACCGAGAATCCTGGTACCGGCGTCAAGGACATTCTTCTGAACGTCGCGATCCCGCTGGTCAACCGCTTTCCGCTGATGCTTCTCGGATCGGTTCTGGCGATTGCCGTCGGCGCAGCACGAATTTTCCTGAAGAAGCAGGCGACCCACGCACCTGCAGGGGCCGCTACACGCGTGAAACGCGACCGCGCCAAGGACAAACGCGCCTCGCACACCCGTGCGCAGTCCAAGGACGACCGTGCCCGTGAGCCAGAGGTTCGCCCTCGCCGAGCCGCGACGGCTGCACCCGACTCCAGAGGCGCAGCACACAACCGAACGAGTGAATCAGCGGATCGTCGGCGGAGGAGCGAAGCGGCCGGGCCGAGCGAAGGCCGCCGGGCCCGTCGGGAACGGCTCGAGCCTCAGTACGACCGGCCCGCTGCAGATCCGTACCGTCCCGATCGAGCAAGCTCGGATCGGGCAGCGCCGAATCGATCAGCGTCCGAGCCTTCTCGTCGCCCTACTCCCAGGCCGCAGGCTCCCCGCGTTCCGCGGCCACCCGAGGTGGATCCGTATGCGGCTCCGCGAGCCAGCGCGCATATCCCGCCGCATCCGGTACCCCAGGTGCGTTATCGCGATCGCGGAGATTCCTGAGTCACCGCTGCGTAGCGGTAGGACGCAATTCTCGGGGCAGTGAGAACACGAGCGTCTCGTTGGCCGTCGTGACGGGCTGAACGTCTCCGAAACCGTGCTCGCCGAGCAGGTCGATGACGCCCTGCACCAGTATTTCAGGCACCGACGCGCCCGAGGTGATGCCGACGGTGGTGATGCCGTCGAGCCAGGCGGTGTCGATGTCCTTGGCGTAATCGACGAGGTAGCTCGCACGCGCGCCGGCTGTCAGTGCGACCTCGACCAGCCGAACGGAGTTGGACGAGTTGGTCGAGCCGACGACGATCACCAGGTCGCACTCGGGCGCCATGGCCTTGACCGCCACCTGACGGTTCTGGGTGGCGTAGCAGATGTCGTCGCTCGGCGGATCCTGCAGAGTCGGGAAGCGCTCGCGAAGCCGAGCAACCGTGGTCATGGTCTCGTCGACGCTCAACGTGGTCTGTGACAGCCAGATGACCTTGTTCACGTCGCGCACAGTGACGTTGTCCACGGAGTCGGGACCGTCTACCAGTTGCACGTGCTCGGGTGCCTCACCGGCGGTGCCCTCGACCTCTTCGTGTCCCTCGTGGCCGATGAGCAGGATGTCGTAGTCGTCGCGCGCAAACCGCTTGGCCTCCTGGTGCACTTTGGTGACCAGTGGGCAGGTCGCGTCGATCGTGCGCAGCGAACGTTCGGCCGCGGAGGCGTGCACGGCAGGCGACACTCCATGCGCGGAGAAGACGAGCAGCGAACCTTCCGGTACCTCGTCGGTCTCGTCGACGAAGATCGCCCCGCGGTCGGCCAACGTCTCGACGACGTGTCGGTTGTGGACGATCTCCTTGCGGACGTACACGGGCGCACCGTGCTTCTCCAGGGCCTTCTCCACCGTCTCGACGGCTCGGTCCACGCCCGCGCAGTAGCCACGTGGCTCTGCCAGGAGTACCCGTTTGGCCCCGGAGTACGAGGGGGCGCCCTCGCCCGAGGGACGTGCGATACCGAGATTCAGAGGAACAGCCGAAGACATGCTTACAGGATACGGGTCCTACCGCACCCCGCTGCGCCGAGCAAAGCGGGTCGGCTACCCAAACGTGCCGACTTCAGGCAGGCTGGTGATCATGACTCGTGTCCCGTTTGCCGCACGCGTGGCTGCTGGTGTGGCTGTGACCGTCGTCGAAGAGGCGCGCAAACTGCCCAGCACCGCCATCATGTTCCCGATGACCGTCGTCAGCGAGGTCCTCGCGAGCTCGATGCGGCTCCAACAGCAGGTGACTGCTCTCGCCATCAAAGGTGACCAGATCATCGCCGTCCTGCCGATCATCGGAACGCCCGACCAGGAGCAACCGTCGTGGGCGGTGTTCGAGGACGAGTTGCCTGCCGATGCAGAGGGCGAGGTCGACGTCCCGGACCAGGAGCCACCGCCTGCGACGGGTCGGTTCGCGCTGTATTCGACCCCGCCGAGCGAGGCCCCGTCGAGTGACAACGGGTCGGACACCAAGGCTTCCGCCCCGGTCGACCGTCCGGACATCGTCGATCTCGTCGACTACGACACGCTCGCACTTGCCCAGTTGCGCGCACGGCTACGGTCGCTGTCCTTGGACGATCTCCAGACTCTCCGCGAGTACGAGGACGCGTCGCTGCAACGCGCGCCGTTCCTGACGATGCTGGAGAACCGAATCACCACCGCGAAAGCCAAGTGACCGCGAGTACAGCCGAAGAGCCGTGGCCCGTTCGCACTGTCGCGATGAAGGTCGCGGGGTGGATCGACAAGCTCGGCAGTGTGTGGGTAGAGGGTCAGCTGACCCAGATCAATGCCAGACCCGGCACCAGAACGGCGTTTCTCGTCCTGCGTGATCCGTCGGCGGACATGTCACTGTCGGTGACCTGTTCGCCTCAGCTCCTCGACCGCTCCCCCGTTCCGCTGAGCGAGGGCGCCCAGGTCATTTTGTATGGGAAGCTGTCGTTCTACACCGGTCGTGGAACAATTTCGTTGCGCGCCACAGATATTCGGGCAGTCGGCGTCGGCGAACTACTGGCCCGTGTGGAGAAATTGCGCGCACTGCTCGCCGCGGAGGGCCTGTTCGATCCACGACTGAAACGTCCGCTTCCGTTCCTGCCGAGCAGGATCGGTTTGATCACCGCACGAGCGTCGGCAGCCGAGAAAGATGTCCTCACCGTCGCCCACAGGCGTTGGCCCGCAGTGCAGTTCGACGTCCGGCACACCCCCGTTCAAGGCCCGACCGCGGTGCCGGCGATTCTCGACGCGTTGAAGGAACTGGAAGGCAACGTCGACGTCATCATTCTTGCGCGCGGGGGCGGCAGCGTCGAGGACCTTCTTCCGTTTTCCGACGAAGCCCTGTGCCGCGCTATCTCGCGGGCGACGACGCCGATCGTCAGCGCCATCGGCCACGAGCCCGACAGTCCGCTGAGCGATCACGTCGCCGACCTCAGGGCAGCAACCCCGACCGATGCCGCCAAGTTGGTGGTCCCCGACGCCGTCGCCGAACAGAACCTTGTTGTCGAACTGCGCGCGAGAACTGCCGCCGCGCTGCGCAACTGGGTAGCTCGCGAGGCACGCGGGCTGGAGATGATCCGGCACCGACCGGTCCTCGCCGATCCGATCGCCGGCCTCGAGCACCGACGCGAGGAGATCGTCAGGCTCGTCGACGCAGGCCGCCGCGACGTCCTGCGTGAGCTCGCGAAACAGGACACCCTCCTCGAGCATCTACGCGCGCGACTGCAGACCCTCGGCCCGGCAGCGACGCTCGCGCGCGGCTATGCCGTCGTGCAGCGTATGGTCGCCGGCGGCGATCCCGAAGTACTGCGCTCGGTCGACGACGCACCTCCGGGCACACAGATCCGAGTACGAGTGGCCGACGGCGCTGTCGCGGCCGCGGTCATGGGCAAAGTCAGATAGGGAGAATCTTCGATGGATGAAATACCCGTTGCAGAAATGGGATACGAGGCCGCACGCGACGAACTGGTCGACGTGGTCAAGGTTCTGGAACAGGGCGGTCTCGATCTCGACGCGTCCCTTGCGCTGTGGGAGCGCGGGGAACTACTCGCCACCCGATGTGAAGAGCACCTTGCCGGCGCCCGCAAACGCGTCGAGAACGCACTCGCGCACATCGCCGACGAGGACTAGGGCGTCAGGGGTACCGCACGCGTCGTCGCAGCGGCGAGCTCGGTGAATTCCTGGGCGCTACCGCTGCCGGTCACGAGCAAACGCACGTCACCGAGATCGGTGACCCATACCGGTTCGGCGCCTTCCTGCTCGTAGACGACCCATTCGTTGCCGTCGATCGTCTCGCTACCGGCGGCGTATCTGCTCTCTCCGACCGAGAACGGTACGAGCACCTCTTCCATCGCGCTCGACTGCGTCAGTTTGATGTAGCGGCCAGCACCCGAGATGTATCCGACGTTGCTTACATCCCCGCCCTGGTCACCCGCGATGGACTGACGGCTACCGGAGTTCGGCGTCCAGTCTTCTGGCACTACAGGGTTACGGATCGGGAAATCCAGTTCCGTCGCGTCGTACTGCAGCGCTGCGTCGACGTCGAAATTCGGGATCGGTCCCTGCTTCGGGCCACCCGGGCTGAGCGTGCATTGGCTGGCGATGCCCGCGATCAGCAGACACGCGATGACGAGCGGAATGAGAGACCACACCATGTCGCGGTTGTTGTTCAGAATCCGGGGTTTGCTGTTCGCCACAGCACCAGTATCCCCACTCGGCGACGGAGCCCTGTCGGCGCATGCCCTCCGTCCCACCCGCGACGCCACGAATGAGATAATCGCCCCTGGGTAACACCCCACCTACCAGGAGGCTACAAACCGATGACGGCCAGCACCGAGTCCACTCGCGCCATGGCGCCAGATCGCAACCTCGCCCTCGAACTCGTCCGCGTCACCGAGGCCGGTGCGCTCGCCTCGGGACGCTGGGTCGGTCGCGGCGACAAGGAAGGCGGCGATGGAGCAGCCGTCGACGCCATGCGTCAGCTGGTCAGCTCGGTTTCGATGCGCGGAGTCGTGGTCATCGGCGAAGGTGAGAAGGACGAAGCGCCGATGCTCTACAACGGGGAAGAGGTCGGCAACGGCAACGGTCCCGAGTGCGACTTCGCCGTCGACCCCGTCGACGGAACCACGTTGATGGCCAAGGGTATGCCGAACGCCATCTCGGTGTTGGCCGTCGCCGAGCGCGGCGCCATGTTCGACCCGTCCGCGGTGTTCTACATGAAGAAGATCGCCGTCGGACCCGACTTCGCCGACGCCATCGACATCACGGCACCGGTCGCGGAGAACATCGCCCGTGTCGCCAAGATCAAGAAGGGATCCACCTCCGACGTCACGGTGTGCATCCTCGACCGGCCCCGACACGCCGAGCTCATCCAGCAGGTGCGCGACACCGGCGCCCGTATTCGCCTGATCTCCGACGGTGACGTCGCCGGTGCTATCGCCGCCGCCCGACCCACCTCTCCCATCGACATCCTGATGGGTACCGGCGGAACTCCCGAGGGCATCATCGCGGCAGCCGCCATGCGCTGCATGGGCGGCGCTCATCAGGGCATGCTGGCTCCGACCGACGACGACGAACGCCAGAAGGCAATCGACGCCGGACACGATCTGGATCGCGTCCTGTCCACCGAAGACCTGGTCTCGGGAGAGAACGTCTTCTTCACCGCAACCGGCGTCACCGACGGCGACCTGCTCCAAGGCGTCCGGTACTCGGGCGGCGGCGCTCACACTCAGTCGATCGTGATGCGCTCCAAGTCCGGCACCGTCCGCATGATCGACGCGTACCACCAGCTCAACAAGCTGAAGGAGTACTCGAACATCGACTTCGACGGCGACACCTCCGGCGCCATCCCGTCCTTCTGACCGGCCGCTCGACGAAGTTTCCATTCACCTACCGAGGCAAGAGGTCAATGACACAGAACGAACAGCAGTTCCGAATCGAGCACGACACCATGGGAGAGGTTCGCGTCCCCATCGACGCCCTCTGGCGTGCACAGACGCAGCGTGCCGTCGAGAACTTCCCCATCTCGGGCCGTCCGCTCGAGCGCACCCAGATCCGCGCGATGGGCCTGCTCAAGGCCGCCTGCGCGCAGGTCAACAAGGACCTCGGGCTTCTCGACGGCGCCCTTGCCGACGCGATCATCGCCGCAGCGACCGAGATCGCCGAAGGCAAGCATGACGACCAGTTCCCGATCGACGTCTTCCAGACCGGCTCGGGCACCAGCTCGAACATGAACGCCAACGAGGTCATCGCGTCGATCGCCAAGGCGGGCGGCGTCGAGGTTCACCCGAACGATCACGTCAACATGTCGCAGTCCTCCAACGACACCTTCCCGACGGCCACTCACGTCGCCGCCACCGAAGCAGCCGTCACCTCGCTCGTGCCCGCGCTGCGGCACCTGCACGAGGCTCTCGTGGTCAAGGCCACGGAGTGGAAGCACGTCGTGAAGTCCGGCCGCACCCACCTGATGGATGCCGTTCCGGTCACCCTCGGCCAGGAATTCGGCGGCTACGCCCGCCAGATCGAAGCCGGTATCGAGCGCGTCGAGGCGACGCTGCCTCGGCTCGGTGAGCTGCCCATCGGCGGCACCGCCGTCGGCACCGGCCTCAACGCTCCCGACGGCTTCGGCCCGAAAGTCGTTGCGGAACTGGTCAAGTCGACCGGCATAGACGCTCTCACAGCAGCGAAGGACTCGTTCGAAGCACAGGCTGCACGCGACGGACTCGTCGAGGCATCCGGCGCACTGCGCACCATCGCGGTCTCACTGACCAAGATCGCCAACGACATTCGCTGGATGGGATCGGGACCGCTCACCGGCCTCGGCGAGATCACCCTCCCCGACCTGCAGCCCGGTAGCTCGATCATGCCCGGCAAGGTCAATCCTGTTCTGCCCGAGGCAGTTACACAGGTCGCAGCTCAGGTCATCGGTAACGACGCGGCTGTCGCATTCGGTGGGGCGTCGGGCGCATTCGAGCTCAACGTGTACATCCCGATGATGGCACGCAACGTCCTCGAATCCTTCAAGCTGCTCGCCAACGTCTCGGTCCTGTTCGCCGACAAGTGCGTCGTCGGTCTGGAAGCGAACGTCGAGCACCTCAAGACCCTCGCCGAGTCCTCGCCGTCGATCGTGACGCCGCTGAACTCCGCGATCGGCTACGAGGAAGCAGCAGCCGTCGCCAAGCAGGCGCTGAAGGAGAAGAAGACGATCCGTCAGACCGTCATCGACCGCGGACTCATCGGCGACAAGCTGAGCGAGGAAGAGCTCGACAAGCGTCTCGATGTCCTGGCCATGGCGAAGGTCAAGGACTAGAAGCTAGCTCGCCATCCATCGCTTGCTAGCTCGCCATCCATCGCTTGAAAGGTCCATTCATACGATTCGATCGTATGAATGGACCATTCAAGCGGTTGGTAAAGAGCTCACGCCAAGTGAGCGAGCTCCTCGCGCGCCTTCTTGCCCTCGTCGCCGAGGTCGTCACGACCGAAGTAATTCCAACGCTCCAGTAGCGGCTTGAACACCTTGTCGCGCTGCTGATCCTCGTCGTAGATGCCGGCGTCTTTCAGAGCCTCGGTGCTGTTCGCTTTGCTCGGCAGATCGACCACCGGGATGGCGTAGCCGAGCACGCGGTCCGCAATTGCCCGAGCCATCTGGTCCGGTGCAACGCCGAATGCCTCATTGACAATGTTGACGTAGAACGACGCCTGCCGGGTGTCGTCGGCTGCAATCTTGGTCAGGATCTTCGCGAGCACCTCGTCACCGCCGAGGGCGATCGTGTTGGTGTTCCGCAGCGCCGCAGCAGTTTCGTCGATCGCGAAGTGCGCGATGATGTCCAGCACGTGCAGGCTGGGGGCGTCGTACCCCTTGGTCATTTCTTCCATCCGCACACGCTCGAGAGCGACCGGGTCGACCGCGCGGGTCAACACCAGGTAGTCACGCAGCACGATTGCCTGCCGGTTCTCCTCCGACGTCCAACGACCCGTCCACTTCCACCACGCACCGAGTCCTGTCAGAGCCCGTGCAAGTTCACGGTGGTAGGCGGGCAGGTTGTCGGCCACGAGTACGCCGACCGTCGCCGACAGGATCTCGACGTCGCTGAGGTGGGACTGTTCGGGAGACCAGTCCGCGCCACCGAGGAATGCGAAGTTTCTCCCCTCGTCCCACGGTGCGAATTCGTGAGGATGCCAGTCGTCCGATTCTGCGATGTGTCGAGTCAGATTCTCTTCGACGGCGGGCTCCAGTCGAAGCAGCAGGTCACCGTCCGTCATGAAAGTAGGCATACCCAACCGTAGCGCCTCCGTCTGCACGTCAAACTGTGTGCCCCTGACCTCTGTGAATTCTCCCAACGCCCAGGTCCGTGCAGGTCTATCCTCGACGAAGCATCTACTCGTCGAAGGATAGGACTCCTAGTGATGCGATCGGGTCGAAAGTTCCTGTGTATTGCTGTTGCACTGTCGATGACGGTGCTGGTCGGATGCTCGAACGATTCACCTGCCGCAGACAGCCCACCGACGTCCGAAAACCCGCCCAGCAGCGATCTATCCCCTGGCCAGGTCGCGGGCGTCGACTCCCCCGCCAACAACATCGACGACGCGGTCGGCAAACTCGACGGCATCGCGGAGGAGTTGATGGAGTCGTCGAAAATTCCGGGAATGGCCATCGCGGTCGTGCACGGCGGGGACGTCGTCTATTCGAAGGGCTTCGGCGTCCGCGAGGTCGGCAAGGACGACGCCATCGACGGCGACTCCGTGTTCCAGCTGGCATCGCTGTCGAAGTCGGTGGGTTCGACAGTCGTGGCATCTCAGGTCGGCGAAGGCGTCGTCGAGTGGACGACGCCGGTGGTGACGCAATTGCCATGGTTCGCGTTGAACGACCCCTGGGTGACCCAGAACGTCACGGTCGGCGATTTCTACGCCCATCGCAGCGGCCTGCCCGATCATGCCGGTGACCTACTCGAAGATCTCGGCTACGACCGTCGCCAAGTGCTGGAACGGCTGCGGGAGGTACCCCTCGACCCATTTCGCTCGACGTACCACTACACCAACTTCGGGGTCACGGCAGGAGCCGAAGCCGTTGCCGCCGCGGCGGGCAAGGATTGGGACACGTTGAGTCAGGACACGATCTACGGTCCGCTCGGTATGACCTCGACGAGCTCGAAGTTCTCCGACTACATCGCGCGGGCCGATCGCGCCGTCCCACACGTTCTCGTCGACGGCGAATACCAAGCGAAATACCAGCGCGAACCCGATCCGCAAACGCCCGCGGGTGGTGTCAGCTCCTCGGTGAACGACATGGCCAAGTGGTTGACAATGCTCATCGCCGACGGCACCTACGACGGACAGGACATCGTCGATCCCGACGCCCTGCTGCCCGCCGTCAGGGCCGAGATCGTCTCCAACCCGTCGGCGACACCGGATTCGCGGGCGGGCTACTACGGCTACGGGTTCAACGTCTCCAACAGCGCGGCGGGACGGACGATGGTGAGTCACTCTGGAGCGTTCGCGCTCGGAGCAGGCACCAACTTCGTGTGGATTCCATCGCTCGACGTCGCCATCGTCGTGCTGACCAACGCAGCGCCCATCGGCATCGCCGAAACCGTCACCGCCGAATTCGCCGACCTCGTCCAATTCGGCGAGGTACGCGAGGACTGGCGGACCCTGTATCAGAACGCGTTTGCTGGAATGAGCGAAGCAGAAGGCGAGCTCGCCGGAAAGACGGCGCCTGCCAACCCCGCGCCGCCACAGCCACTTCCGTCGTACGCAGGCGTGTATCAGAACAGCTTCTGGGGGCCCGCGACCGTCGCAGAGGTCAACGGCGAATTGGAGTTGATGATCGGCCCCAATGGAACCTCCTACGAGCTTTCCCACTGGGACGGTGATACGTTCACCTTCGAGCTGACCGGGGAAAACGCGCCGGACGGCACCGTATCGCAGGCGACGTTCAGTGGAAACACGGTCACTCTCGAGTACTTCGATACCGACGGATTGGGGCGATTCACCAAGTGACCGAAACTCAGCAGGCTACCGAAGTCGTAGAAGCGCTGTTCGACGCGCTGAAGAACCGGGATACCGACCGAGCTGTCGACCGATTCGACGATGCCATCATCTGGCACAACGTCGGGCTGCCGAAGGTGCGGGGGATCTCGAAAGTCGGCCAGTACATGAGGTTACTGGCCAAACCGGGATACGGATTCGATGTCACCATCCACAACATCGCCGCGGACGGCAACATCGTCCTGACCGAACGTACCGACGTCCTTGTGTGGCACCGGCTACGGGTCGAATTCTGGGTGTGCGGCACATTCGAACTGCGCGACGGCAAAGTGCTCGTGTGGCGGGACTACTTCGACAACGTGGATTTCTTCAAAGGGATTGTACGAGGGGCATTCCGCGCCCTGGTTCGGTAGCGCCGTAGCTCGCGCGTCCCGCCGCCGTAGCTCGCGCGTCCCGCGCAGTGGCACGGTTGAGTGCACTGGGATGCACTTAACCGTGCCACTGGCGGCGGAGCCGCCGGGGACAAAGCGGAGCCGCCGAGGACAATGCGGAGCCGCCGGCCCTACGCGCTGGTGGGACCGAACTCCTCGAGCATTTCCGTGACCAATGCAGCAATCGGAGACCGCTCACTGCGCGTGAGGGTGATGTGCGCGAACAGTGGGTGCCCCTTGAGCTTCTCGATGACCGCCGCTACGCCGTCGTGCCGTCCGACCCGCAGGTTGTCACGCTGCGCGACGTCGTGTGTGAGTACGACGCGTGAGCCGCTCCCGAGTCGAGACAGAACCGTCAGCAGCACGTTGCGTTCGAGGGACTGCGCCTCGTCGACGATCACGAACGAATCGTGTAGCGAACGTCCACGAATGTGGGTGAGCGGCAACACTTCCAACATCCCACGGGCAATGACTTCTTCCATCACCTCAGGGCTGGCGAGACCGTCGAGCGTGTCGAAGACAGCCTGAGCCCACGGCCCCATCTTCTCGCTTTCGCTTCCGGGCAGGTAGCCGAGCTCCTGTCCGCCGACTGCGTAGAGCGGGCGGAACACAACGACCTTCCGGTGCGTTCGACGTTCGAGTACGGCCTCGAGCCCGGCGGTGAGCGCAAGAGCCGACTTACCGGTACCGGCCTTGCCGCCGAGCGAGACGATGCCGATGCTCTCGTCGAGCAGAAGATCCAGTGCCACACGCTGTTCCGCGGAACGACCATGCAGTCCGAACGCCTCACGCTCGCCGCGGACCAGCTGAACCTGCTTGTCGGGAGTGACCCGTCCCAATGCGCTCGAACGCCCACCTAGGAGGCGAACGCCGGTGTGGCACGGCATTTCCCGAGCACCGTCCAGATCGATGACGCCTTCGGCGAAGAGCTGGTCGATGTCGCTTGCCTGCACTTCGAGCTCGGCCATACCGGTCCATCCCGACGGCACCACATCGTGTGCGTGATACTCGTCGGCGGGGAGTCCGACGGCACCCGCCTTGACGCGAAGCGGAATGTCCTTGCTGACGAGGACGACGTCCTTACCCTCGGCGGCGAGGTTCAAGGCGCAGGCAAGGATACGAGAGTCGTTGGAATCGGTACGAAAGCCAACGGGCAGGACCGAAGGATCGGTGTGGTTCAGCTCGACTTGCAGTGTGCCACCGTCTGTTCCGATGGGAACCGGCTGATCCAGACGACCGTACTCGACACGGAGATCGTCGAGCATGCGCAAGGATTCCCGCGCGAACCATCCCAGTTCATGGTGATGGCGTTTACCCTCCAACTCACTGATGACTACCAGCGGGAGAACCACATTGTGCTCGGCGAACCTGATGACAGCCCACGGATCCGACAGAAGAACCGAGGTGTCCAGCACGAATGTTCGGAGAGGGGCGGAAACGGAGCGTGAAGTGGTCACGTGGGGCTCCTATGTCTGGCGCGGCACCGCTCAGACGTCTGTTGCTCGGCCGGTCGGTCTGACGTGTCAGGTGACACGAGGACCGGGTGCCGGCCCTCTCGCGCTCACTTGCTCAGTCACGTATCAGAACCTCCCGCACAGGCAGCTTCCCCGCTGTCTGTTATTGCCGACGGTACATCCGAAACCTGCGGTTGGCTCGCCGAGAAAGGGGTGTGTTGGTGAACAACGCGTTAACCGCACCGCCGAGTCAGCCGTGGCGCCACACCCGGGCGATGTCGGCTCGCCTGCTGCAGCCCAGTTTGGCGAGAATGTTGCGGACGTGGGTTTCGACGGTGCGCTCGGACAGGAAGAGCTTTTCGGCGATGCGACGATTGCTCAGACCCACGACCACCTCGGCGGCGACCGCTCGTTCACGAGGCGTCAATCGGTCGAGTTCGTCGAGTAGATGTCGGGTTGCGCGAAGACGCTCCGGCAGATCGAGCGCAGCGAACTCCGCGGCAGCCGCGTCGAGTAGCTTCCGCACGTCGGTGGTGTTGCCGGTCCGGTATCGGACCTCGGCGAGCCCGAACCTGCTCATCGCAGCAAACGGCCGCGCGCCGATTGCGTCGTTGGCCTCGATCGCACTCGTGTAGTACTTGTCGGCGTCATCGTCCAAGCGGGCGGTGGACGCGAGATCGCCCAGCAGGCGAGCCATCGACCCGCCGCAGAACACCACGCCGGAACCGTCGCACATGAAGTACTCGGCGTACTCGCGGAGGCGCCCGAACACATCGACGGCGGTCTCGACGTCGTCCAGCGCCACAGCGACCGTCCCGACGAGAGACATCAGCGGCGTCCACCGCGGACCGCGCCGCACAGTCGACGGCATCGATCGGAACGGCGCGAACCTAGCCCGCGCCAAGCCGTGGTCACCGGCCAGCGACGCCAGCAACGGCTCGTAGATGCGCACCAGAGGGATGTCCGGCGCGTGCTCGAAGGCACCGAGAATCGATGACCGGGTCTCCTCGTCCACTTCGCCCCGCACGGCAGCCAACTGGCCGAGAAACGCGAAGTGCAACCCGATGAGCGAGAGGTCACCCGTCGACGAACTCACCGCCAGCGCGTCGTCGTTCGATCGCAGCGCAGCGGCCATGTCTCCGATCAACGCCGCCCGCGTGGCACACACACGGTGGTAGTGCCAGCGCGCCACCGGCAACGCACTTCGGTCCGATATTCGCTGCACGACGTCGATCTGTTCGTCGACTAGGTTCAAATCACCTGTCTGCAGCGCGGCCTGAATCAGCCACAGGTGCCCCCACAGCTCGGCAAGCGCTTCGCTCGCCCTTGGCCCGACCGCGATCGCGCGCAGCGCCAATTCTCTCCGCTGCTCGACGTGCCGCATGTCCGCGAGCGCAATGTGCCGCGCCCGAACAGCGTCGAGCACTGCGTCGGCGTCCGGATCCGTGTGGTCGTCGAGCATGGTATCTACAAGTTCCAAGGACTCGGCCGACCACCGTGACGCGGCATCCGGTCGATCGGTTTCGGCCGCAGCGACAGCTCTACCGGCAAGCAGACGCGCTTTGGCGCCCGCGGGGATTCCGGCGCGGGACAGCACCGCCCCACACATACGGTCCACCCGCATCAGCAGATCCGGAACCCCGACGCCGCGAACAAGCGCCGCAGCTCGCACGACCACGTCGTCGTCCTCGGGGTACTGCAAGACCACCTGTTCACACAGTTCGACGCTCGTCTCGACGTGCCCGGCTGCGAATTCGGCTTCCGCACGTTCGAGGGTCGCAATGGCGGACGGCGCAGCCTCACATGCCAGGGCAGCCATCGCGGCGGCCTCGTCGTAGGCAAGTATCGACTTGGCCTGATCGGCAGCAATCCGCGCCCACCGCGCACATTCGGCGCGCTCGCCGGCCCGACGCCACTGCACGGCTGTCGTCGCGGCATCAGTCTCGCCTCGCGCCGACAGGACCTGCGCATACCTGCAGTGGATTGCCCGACGCCTCGACGGCGACAGGTTCGCATAGGTGGCATCCCGGACGAGCGAATGCGCGAACGCAACCGTGCCGGTATCGCAGTCCGCCACGAGCGCTCCAGCCCGGAACGCGTCATCCAACTTCGATTCGACCCACGACGCACTCGTGCCCGCAACCTCGGACAGCAAGTCGAGGTCGATGCGGTCGCCGATCACACTGGCATCGTCGAGGAGGTCGCGAGCATCGGCGTCGAGTACGGAAACCGGCTCGAGAGCCAATGCGCGCAACGTCGGATCGTCCGCAAGTGCCGAGGGAAGATCGAGCCGCCCGGAGGCTTCCGCTCGTGCGGCGAGCAACCGGACGAACAGCGGGTTGCCCCCGGTGGCGTCGCGCAGCCGGACGGCATGTCGGCGTTCCGCGATGTGGGGTGCCGAAACCCTCAACCACTGGAGCACTTCGTCGCTGGAAAAACCCTGGAGTACAACCGAAGACGACGATCCCACCGAGGGTTCGGCACGACGGGACGTGCACAGCACGAGCACTCGACGGTCCAGAACGGACCGGGCGACGTGCTCGAGCAACAACATCGACGACGGATCGAACCAGTGCAGGTCTTCGAGCACCAGTACCAGTCCGGCGGCGGGAGCTGCGTCCGCCACAGCCGTCGCGACGTCGTCGAACATGGCGAAGCGCGCATGGGGCGAGATGACGACGGGATCCGTCCGATTCAGAGCTGATGCCACCGCTTCGACGGATCTTCCGAGGCGACGCCACGGCCACAGCGGCGGCATGCCGTCGTCGTCGATCCCGTAGCTGCGCAAGACCGTGATTCCGTAGTGTTCGGCGATGCGCGCCGCCGCCTCGACCAGCGTCGTCTTGCCGATGCCCGCCCCGCCGGACACCACGACCGTTCCTCCTCGACCACGCGACAATCCGACCAGCGCAGCGCGCAGCGCGGCGAGTTCTGCGGCCCGACCGACTATGCGAAATGCATCCGGCTCGTCGGCGATCATGAACAAGAAGTATCCGCCGAAACCTCAGTACCTGCCTACGTATCAGCACTGATGTGCTCGGTGCGGCAGCGGAACATCCTGGAAAACACACAATCGTTCCAGGAGGACACCATGCATGCACAACTGACCTACTTCGACGGCCCACGCACAGCCGAACAGCTTGCAGCAGCGGACTTCGGCACAGAGAACAGAATCAAGCCCGCGGTGGCGCGGGTCGACGGAGTTCAGCGTGTCTACGTGCTGCGAGCGGACGACGGCAGCGAAGTGGTGGTCGTACTCGCCGATTCGGAAGATGCGCTGTTGTCCGCGCAGAAGGCCATCATGGCGACGGAGCTGCTGCCCAACGAGGATCCCGCGCTCCTCACCGGGCCCGATCGCGTCGAACTATTCCCGGTGATGGAGGTGTGGGAGCCGTAGCGAGCTAGCCGAGCAAGCCCCAGTCCTCGAGCCCGTCGTACAGCGGCACGCTCTGTGCGAGCTTCACGACGCGCTCCTTGAGCGAATCGCTGGCTTCACCGGTAGCTAGGGCGGTGCCGATGATATCGGCAACCTCGGTGAACTCGGCTTCGCCGAACCCGCGCGTGGCCAGTGCCGCGGTGCCGATTCGCAGGCCGGAGGTGACCATGGGCGGACGCGGGTCGAACGGGACGGCGTTGCGGTTGACGGTGATGCCGACCTCGTGCAGAAGGTCCTCGGCCTGCTGGCCGTCGAGCTGACTGTTTCGCAGGTCCACGAGAGCAAGGTGAACGTCGGTGCCGCCGGTCAGCACTGACACACCCTTGTCCGCGACATCGGCGCCGTTCAGCCGTTCGGCCAGCAGCGAGGCACCGAGGAGGGTGCGCTCCTGACGTTCTTTGAACTCGGGCGTCGCGGCGATCTTGAAGGCGACGGCCTTGGCTGCGATGGCGTGCATGAGCGGTCCGCCCTGCTGACCGGGGAAGACCGCGGAGTTGATCTTCTTGGCCCATTCTTTCTTGGCGAGGATCAGGCCGGAGCGAGGACCGCCGAGCGTCTTGTGCACCGTCGAAGAGACGACGTCCGCGTAGGGGACGGGTGAGGGGTGCACGCCTGCCGCCACGAGACCGGCGAAGTGGGCCATGTCGACCCATAGAAGCGCACCGACCTCGTCGGCGATGGAACGAAACGCCTCGAAATCCTGATGCCGCGGGTAGGCAGACCAACCGGCGATGAGAACCTGCGGCTTGGCCTGGACGGCCTGCTTGCGCACCTCGTCCATGTCGATCCGGTGGTCCTCTTTGCTGACGCCGTAGGACTCGACCTCGTAGAGCTTGCCGGAAAAGTTGAGCTTCATGCCGTGCGTGAGGTGTCCGCCGTGTGCCAGATCGAGGCCCATGATCTTGTCGCCCGGGTTGATCAGCGCCATCAGCACTGCGGCGTTGGCCTGCGCACCCGCGTGCGGCTGGACGTTGGCGAACTCGGCGCCGAACAGTTCCTTCGCACGGTTGCGCGCGAGATCCTCGACGACGTCGACGTGCTCGCAGCCGCCGTAGTAACGACGGCCGGGGTAGCCCTCGGCGTACTTGTTGGTCAGGACGCTGCCCTGAGCCTGCAGCACTGCGCGCGGGACGAAGTTCTCCGACGCGATCATCTCGAGGGTGTCGCGCTGGCGACCGAGTTCGCCCGCCATGGCTTCGGCGACCTCGGGGTCGAGCTCGGCCAGAGACAGGTTGTTGACATCGGTCATTTCAAGAATCTCCAAAGGAACGCAGCGAGGTGGGCGTATACAGCTTAAGATATGCGCCGTCAGCACCCGTGTGCGCATGGTTGTCGCCCGTCGTTACGACTGGTTCAGAGGGTGCGCAAGGCACTCGGAATGAGCGGCTCGTCGAGGAGCCGACCGAACAGCGCCGAGCGCTCGCCGACCGTCGCACCGCGGTCCAACCAACCGTCGAGAAGCTTGTATCCCTCGACGTACGTGCTGATGTATGCGCGCCACAGCGGCGACGACAGGAACTTCAAACTTTGACGCGCCCGCTTGGGCGACGCCAGTGACCACCTCTCCAGGTATGCGGCGACGTCGTCCTGCGACTTGTGCTGGTCGTGCAGCAGTAGAGCCGCATCCTGACGGACCCCGAGCAGCTGACTCGACGCAGCGGACAACCGCTCGGCCTTCTCTCCGTCGAATCGAAGCCCCAGATCGGCATAGATCTCCTGCGCCCACAGCCCCCAACCTGGTCCGACGATGGACTCGAGAGCCAGGTCGGCAAGTCCTTCGGCCATCAGGCACTGAGGGGTGTTGACGAGGAACAGCGTCTGCTCCAGCTGACCAGCCGAGACCAGTCCGGCTTCCTTCCTGCAGTGCTCGGTGTGGTGGCCGGGATATGCCTCGTGCGCGATCAGGTGCGGCAGGTGCGCCATCTGCTGATCCAGATCGGAATTGATCGCCACTGTGGACGTGTAGTTGCCGAGGTAGTAGTTGAATCCCGACCACGGCTTGTCGCCGACGACCTCGTAGTTCACCTGCTCGGTCTCCGGCAGTGCGTACTCGGCGCGAACCCGGTCACGAAGGGCGCTCGAGAAGGCGTCGACGCAGTCCTGCAATCGGTCCGCGGGCACGACGTCCGCGGATCGGTGTGCCGCCAGACGTTCGGCCAGCGAGCCGGGGCCGTCGAGTACCTCGTCCATCCGGCGATGTGCCTCCCGATACCCATCCTGATCACCCCGCTCGATCCGGACGTCGAAGTACGCGAAGACCTCGTCGACGAAACCGATGTCGTCGCCCGCGAACTTGCGGCCCGAACACTCGAGCGCGCGGAGATGGACATCGATGAAGTCGGCCCGCTGCTGCGGCAAGTCGGTGCTGGCGAGTTCCGCGCGAAGTTCCGCAGCCCTCCGTGCCAGGGCTCGGGGCTCGGGCGCAGGTGCGTTCTCGGTCTGTCTGCGCAGCTCGGGATCACCGGTGTACGCGTCGACGAACCCTTTCTCGAGCCGGTCGAATTTCAGACCGAGTAGAAGATACTCGCGGACGAAGGAATCGGCATTCATGTGGATCGACATTAGCGGGCGTCAGGGGTGGAGCTGAACGGAGCGACCCGGGCGTCAGGGGTGGAGCTGACGGAACGACCCGGGCGTCAGGAGTGGACATGAACGCGCGGTGAACCACCCCGCCCGTGCGAGTCTTTGTGCCAGCGAGCACAATCTGAAGCCATGCGACTAGCGCTCTCTCGGAGCACACGCCGTCCGGGCCACCGCTACCTACGCAGCGTTCGGTGTCGCGAATGAGCGAATCCAGTCCGTACGTCGAGTTCGACCGCGCTCAGTGGCGGACGCTGAGGCAGTCGACCCCTCTTGTTCTCACCGAGGAAGAACTCGTCGGCCTCAGGGGTCTGGGCGAGCAAATCGATCTCGACGAGGTGGCCGAGGTCTATCTTCCTCTCGCGCGACTCATTCACCTTCAGGTTGCCGCACGACAGCGTCTGTTCGCGGCGACCGCAACGTTCCTCGGCGAGAAGCATCCCGACCGTCAGGTGCCGTTCGTCATCGGAGTCGCCGGCAGCGTTGCCGTCGGAAAGTCGACCACTGCGCGTGTTCTGCAGGCGCTGCTCGCCCGGTGGGACCATCATCCCCGCGTCGATCTGGTCACCACCGACGGATTCCTGTATTCGACAGGAGAACTGATGCGTCGCGGGATCCTGCACCGCAAAGGATTTCCGGAGAGTTACGACCGGCGCAAGTTGCTGCGCTTCGTCACCGAGGTGAAGTCCGGGGCTGAGGAAGTGGCGGCTCCCGTCTACTCGCACGTGTCGTACGACATCATCAAAGGCCAGTTCCATATGGTCCGTCAGCCGGACATCCTCATCGTCGAGGGCCTCAATGTGTTGCAGACCGGCTCTCGCCTGATGGTGTCCGATCTGTTCGACTTCTCGATCTACGTCGACGCCCGCATCGAGGACATCGAAGCGTGGTACGTCAAACGCTTTCTCGCACTGCGTGAGACGTCGTTCACCGATCCGTCCTCGCACTTTCACCACTACGCGGGTCTGTCCGACGAGCATGCCCGGATAGCGGCCGAGGACCTGTGGCATTCGATCAACCTGCCGAACCTCGTCGACAATATTCTGCCTACTCGCCCGCGGGCAACGATGGTGCTACGCAAGGACGCCGACCACACCATCAACAGGCTGCGGCTGAGGAAGCTCTAGGCCCTCCGGCCCAGTGGCACGGAAACGCGCACCCTGGGACACTTAACCGCGCCACTGGCGGCGGAGCCGCCCAGTGGCACCGAGCGCTAGATCCCGAACCGCCGGTGCCGCGCAGCGTAGTCACGCAAAGCCCGCAGGAAGTCGACGCGCCTGAACTCGGGCCAGTATGCCTCGGTGAACCATATTTCCGAATATGCGCTCTGCCACAGCAGAAATCCCGACAGCCGCTGCTCGCCCGAGGTTCGGATCACGAGGTCCGGGTCGGGTTGACCGGAGGTGTAGAGGTGCGAGTCGATAGCTTCGACGCTGACCGCCCGAACGAGCTCGTCGCCGGTGACACCCTCGGCGATCTTCTCACTGAGTAGACCCTGCACTGCGTCGGCGATCTCTTGACGCCCGCCGTATCCGACGGCGACGTTGACGTGGGTTCCGGTTCGCCCCGCTGTCAGGCGTGCTGCTTCCTTCAGCCTTCGCGCAGTCGGCTCGGGCAGCGACTCTAGCGTTCCGACGATCTTGACGCCCCAGTTCTGCTCGGGCCCGCAGATTTCTTCGACGACGTCGGTGATGATCTCGAGCAGAGAGTCCAGCTCGTCGGGATCGCGACGCAGATTCTCCGTCGACAGCAGATAGATCGTCGCCATTTCGATGCCGGCAGCGTCGCACCAGCCGAGCATTTCGGCGATCTTGAGTGCGCCCATCCGATGTCCGTGTGCGACGTCGGTGAATCCGTTCTCCCGCGCCCAACGCCTGTTTCCGTCGCACATCACAGCCACGTGACGGGGGTGCGCCACATCATCGAGCTGCGTCAGTAGGCGCCGCTCGTACACGTTGTAGAGGACGCTGCGCATCTTGGTCGGGAGAATCTTCACCGAGACATCACCACGGGGCACAACCTTACGCCGACGCATATGCGCTACCCGCCGGTAGAGTAGGCACTGAACCTACGGTCACGTAGGTAGCGCAGAGGAGGTTGTGACAATGACGATGTTCGGAATCGACGAACTCCCCGTCAAGCCCCGCATGCGCGGGTGGATACACCTGTACGCATTCGGAGTTGCAGTCGTCGCCGGAATCGTGCTGGTGACCCTCGCGTTCAGCATGGTGTCGGCCAGCGCCGGCATCGCCACCGCCGTCTATGCCGTCACCGTCTGCGGGGTGTTCGGAGTCAGCGCCACCTACCACCGCGTGCACTGGGACAACCCTGCGCATCGCATGTGGATGAAGCGGGCGGATCACTCGATGATCTTCGTGTTCATCGCCGGCAGTTACACCCCGTTCGCGGTCCTCGGTCTCCCCCCGAACACTGGTCGCACTCTGCTCATCGTCGTCTGGCTCGGGGCGCTGGGCGGCGTCGCGCTGAAGATGTTGTGGCCCCAGAGCCCACGCTGGATCGGCGTTCCCCTGTACCTGATTCTCGGGTGGGCCATCGTCCCGGTTGCACCGACGCTCATCCAGCAGGTCGGCTATGCGCCGTTCATCCTGCTGCTGGTCGGCGGGGTTCTGTACAGCATCGGCGCAATCCTCTACGCCACCAAGTGGCCCAACCCCTGGCCGACGACATTCGGCCATCACGAGTTCTTCCACGCTGCAACCGTGCTCGCCGCGATCTGTCACCTCGTCGCGGTTTGGTTGGTGTTGTTCTAGCTATCGTTGCAGCGCCCGGAGCAGATCCTGCTCGGTCGTGACCGGACGGTCGCACACGAAGCCGCGGCATACGTACGCAGCCTCGTGCCCCTGGATCGTCGGTCGGTCGGCCAACAGCGGTGAGGAATCGACCGCTCCGGCCACGATGGTGGCGCCGCCCGGGGCATGCGCACGGGCAATCCGGAGTAGCCGACTGTCTCCGTCGGTGGAGATCGCTACCTGCAGCGGCCCACGGACGGAGGCTTCCGCGACGGCGAGCCAGTGGCCTCCCGAGCGCGGCGCCCGTTCCAGCACGAGCGCGGCCCCAGCAAGCCCGGCCGAGGCGATCTCGCCGTACCTCGTCCCGAGATCGGGTGCCATCAGCGCTTCGGCGATCAGCAGGGCTTCGGTGATCGTCGACGCACCGGACGGGGTCGCATTGTCGAGCGGATCTCGCGGGCGCGTGACCAACGTCTCTGCATCGTCGGCGGTATCGAACCAACTTCCGGGATGGTCCGCATCGGCGAAGTGCTCGATTGCGGCGTCGAGAAGCACCCGCGCCCGCCCGGACCACACGAGGTCGCCGGTCGCCTGAAACAGCGACAGCGACGCTACCGCCAAGCACGAGTAGTCCTCGAGCACTCCCGTGGCGTCGCCGACGTGAGAGCCGAGCGACGCCCGACGCAGCCTGCCATTCTCCTCGTGCCGAGCAAAGATCTGCTCACCGCACTCGACGGCCGCATCGATCCAGTCGAGGCGTCCCAATCCCGCACCCGCTTCGGCAAGAGCGGTGATTGCCAATCCGTTCCACGCGGTCACCACTTTGTCGTCGCGGCCCGGTTGCGGCCGCTGATTGCGTGCGTCCATCAACTTGCCGGCGACGCCGGTGTAGCGCTCGAAGTCCTCGGGATCCTCCGGCAGCTGTAGCACCGACATTCCGGCCTCGAACGTGCCCGAGGAGTCGACGGCGAACAGCCCCGCGGCCCAGACACCGTCCTCGAATCCGAGTACATCGACGAGCTGCTCCGGGGTCCATGCATAGGTCAACCCCTCCACACCCTCGGTGTCGGCGTCGAGCGCAGAGGCGAAACACCCTGTATCGGTGCGGAGTTCACGAAGCATGAAGTGTGCAGTCGCGTCTGCGATCCGGATTGCGAGCGGATCGGAGGTGACGCGCGCGAGATGACCGTAGAACCGCAGCAGCAGCGCGTTGTCGTAGAGCATCTTCTCGAAGTGCGGGACGATCCACTCCGCGTCGACGGAGTAGCGCGCGAAGCCGCCCCCGATCTGGTCGTAGATCCCTCCGCGCGCCATCGCCGCCGCCGTGCGCTGCACCGCGGCAAGAGCAGCTGCAGATCCGGTCCGCTCGTGATGCCGCAGCAGCCCTTCGAGTAGCGCTCCTGGCGGAAACTTCGGTGCGCCACCGAATCCGCCGAAATCGACATCTTCGTCCCCGAGCACCGACGCGACGGCTTCGGCCAGCAGGTCCGAGTCGACGGGCCGATCCGACGTCGGGATCCGGCCGGAATTCTCCCGCAGCGCCTCGGTGATCGCGGCGGAGGCGTCGAACACGTCGTTTCGACGAGTAGCCCAGGTGTCTGCGATGGCCTCGAGCAGCTGCGGGAAGGACGGCGTCCCCGCGCGAGGCTTGGGCGGGTAGTAGGTGCCGCAGTAGAACGGTTCGCCGTCCGGGGTGAGGAAGCAGGTCATCGGCCACCCGCCCTGACCCGTCATCGCGACGGTGGCGTTCATGTACACGGCGTCGAGATCCGGTCGTTCCTCGCGGTCGACCTTGATGCAGACGAAGTTCGCGTTCATCAGGGCTGCGATGGCCTCGTCCTCGAAGGACTCGTGGGCCATGACGTGGCACCAATGGCACGCGGAGTACCCGATCGACAACAGGATCGGGACATCGCGGTCCCGAGCCGATTCCAACGCCTCGGGAGTCCACTGCTGCCAGTGGACGGGATTGTCGGCGTGCTGACGCAGGTACGGACTCGTAGCCGTGTCCAGTCCGTTGCCGTCCAGCACGGTCAGTTCTCGCCGGCCTTCGACTGTGTTCCGTGCTCAGGACCGACATCGCGAACAGCGCCCCTGTCGGTGCCCTCGTCCAATTCCTGATCGGCTACCGGATCGTCCTTCTCGAACGTATCCGGGAGCTTCTTGATCTGCTTGTTCATGGACCAGATGAGAAGCGCGGTGCCGACGAGCAGAGCCACGATGATGACCAGCCCGATCGGCGAGGACTTGCCGAACTCCGGACCCGGCGCACCCTGGGCCAACAACTCCACGATCACCTGACGGTCCCTGTCTCACGGTCGGCGGCATCGATTCCGGCGAAGAGTTCCGTTTCCGGAATCGAGGTCTTCACCCGTGTTCGCGCCAACTCGTACTCCTCGGTCGGCCACAACTTGCGCTGCACTTCGAGGGGCACGGCGAAGAACGAACCGTTGGGATCGATCTGGGTGGCGTGTGCGCGCAGTGCGTCGTCCCGCTGCTCGAAGTAATCGCCGACGGTGACCTGCGTGGTGATGCGTTCCATGATCTCGTCACGCTCGGTGGTCCATCGCTTCAACCAGTCGACGAACGGACTTTCCTCGCCGCGATCGACGAACCAGTCGTGGAACAGCTGCATCTTCTTCCGCAGGAAGCCGTGCGAGTAATACAGCTTGAGCGGGGTCCACGGGTCACCTGCGTCGGGAAACTTCTCCGGATCGCCTGCAGCTTCGTAGGCCGCGACGGACACCTCATGGCATCGGATGTGGTCCGGATGCGGGTAACCGCCCTTCTCGTCGTATGTGGTGATCACGTGCGGCTTGAACTCGCGGATGACCTTGACGAGAGCTTCGGTGGACTCCTCGAGCGGCACGAGCGCAAAGCAACCCTCGGGGAGCGGCGGCAACGGATCACCCTCGGGAAGACCCGAATCCACATAACCCAGCCACGTTTGCCGAACTCCGAGGATGCGTGCAGCCTCGGCCATCTCCTCGCGTCGCACTTCCTCGATGCGGTCGCGCACACCGGGGATGTCCATCGCCGGGTTGAGGATGTCTCCTCGCTCGCCACCAGTGAGGGTCACGATCAGGATGTCGTTTCCCTCGGCTGCGTACCGAGCCGTCGTCGCGGCACCCTTGCTCGACTCGTCGTCAGGATGGGCGTGCACCGCCATGAGCCGTAGTCCGGACACGTTCTTTCCTCACCTCAGCTTCGCCTGCTTCTTTCGCTCCCCCTATAGTTCCACTTGGCGCCGACATGCCTCGCACCGGCTGCCGCAGACCTGACAACGTTCCGTTCCGACGAAAGTTCGTATGACTGCCACGCTCCCCGAAGGCCGGTATCCGGTATCGACCACGCGTCGAGCATTGGGCGGTCGAACGAAGAACATCCTGCTGGTAGGCGTCCTGCTTGTCGGACTTGCAGTCGCCTACCTCGGCTACCTGCGTTTCGCTGTGCAGGACGTCGAGGGAAAAGCACTGTCCTTCGACCTGGTGGACGATTCGACCATTTCCATCGGCTTCAGCGTCACCCGCGCCGACCCGTCGAACGACGTCGTCTGCATCGTTCGTGCTCGCTCGCGTGACGGTTCGGAGACCGGTCGTCGCGAGGTGCTCATTCCTGCCTCGTCCACGCAGGAAGTCGAGGTGACGTCGGTCGTGCGCACCTCGAAGCCGCCCGCCATGGGCGACGTATACGGGTGCAGCACGAATGTCCCCGACTATTTACGGGCAGGCTGACCTACCGCTGCCTCGTGGTAAGATTGCGCTGTACACGGTTCCGAACTGGAGCCGTGTATTGCTGCATTGACGGCCAGAGCAGCAGGTGACGGCGCCTACGGGCTCCGACACGGCAGCCGGCTCAGGAAGCGGGCCGATCAGGGGTTTCTCTGAAATTCTCTGCACACACGCGTGCGCCCGTCAGCATCAAGACCGGGAGTCCACCGCGACTTCGACTACAAGGGAGTGATCGAGATGACCGAGACCCAGGTGACCTGGCTGACCCAGGAATCCCACGACAGGCTCAAGAGCGAACTCGACCAACTCATTTCCAATCGCCCGGTCATCGCCGCCGAAATCAACGAGCGACGCGAAGAGGGCGATCTGAAAGAGAACGGCGGCTACCACGCAGCACGCGAGGAGCAGGGCCAGCAGGAAGCCCGCATTCGCCAGCTTCAGGAGTTGCTCAACTCGGCCAAGGTCGGCGAAGCACCCACTCAGTCCGGGGTAGCGCTACCCGGATCAGTGGTGAAGGTCTACTACGACGGCGACGAGTCGGACACCGAAACGTTCCTCATCGCGACCCGCGAAGAGGGCGCCCGCGACGGCAAGCTCGAGGTGTACTCCCCCAGCTCACCGCTCGGCGGAGCCCTCATCGACGCCAAGGTCGGCGACACCCGTGAGTACTCCCTCCCCAACGGCAAGACCATGAAGGTCACCCTGCTGAGCGCGGAGCCGTACCACACGTAAACACCACTAGGTGTCACGGAAGCCCCCGGTCAGGAACCTGACCGGGGGCTTCGTCGTTCGTGGGAGACAATTCATCCGGTTCGGGTGAGCGGATGCGCGGTACCCGCGAGGGAATCTATCGCACACTTGAAGCATGGAACCCGTCTCACTGCAGGTCGACCCGGTTTCAGGACCGATAGACGGCCCGACGGTGTTCCGCGCCCACGGGGTCGCCCCCGGCCTACCCGTCCATCTCGACGTCGCCGTAGTCGACGCGAACGGTCACCGATGGGTCTCGCACCAGGACTACCCGATCGATGCCGACGGCCTGCTGCAGATCGAGGACCCCGACCGACCGTGGTGGAACATGATGTTCGTCGACGAGGGGGTTCCGCCCGTGACGTTCGCGGGCTCCGACGAGGGCCTCGACTTCTCCGTGTCGATTCACGCGCTCGAAGGGTCATCGAGCACCACCGTCCGACGAACATGGGGCGACGCCGTTGTACGGCAGGATCTCGCCGGCGACGGATGGAGGCTGCGGATCTACCTCCCCGACACGGACAGGGCCATCTCCCCCGGCGTCGTCGTCATTCCCGGAACCACCGGTGCTCGACCCGCCGCACCTACCGCGGCATTGCTCGCCTCGCACGGGTACGTCGCGGCCGTGCTGGTGTACATGGACGAGCCCGGGTTGCCCGAGAACTTCGCGGAAATCCGTCTCGAAGCGATCGCCGACGCCATGGCGGCGTTCGCCGAGCACGAGCACGTCGACCCCGAGAACATTGCCGTGTTCGCGGCATCCGTCGGGGTGTCGGTCGCCCTCGCCGCTCTCGCCTACATCCCGTCGATCACGGTGCGCGCAGTCGTCGCCATTGCTCCCGCACACGTCGTGCTGCAGGCGCTGGCCGACGGACAACCACCCAAGACCTCGTCACTCACGTTGGGTGGAGAGCCATTGCCCTACATGCCGATTCGTGCCGAAAAACTTGCCGGTCAGATGCTCAGAACTGCGTCGCGACGGATGTTCTCGCGGGCGCCGACGTCGCGTGCATTGAAGCTCCGGCCTGCGTACGAGGCCGGTCTGCGCGATGACGCCGCCGTGTCTGCGGCGGCGATTCCGGTCGAGAGGATCGACGCGCCGATCCTCGCTGTCGCCGGTGTCGCGGACCAGTCCTATCCAGCGGATCGAATGGCCCGAGCCCTCATCGCTCGCCGGGGTCGAGACACGGACCGCCTTCTGATCCTGCCCAATGCTGGGCACTTCCTCAGGCCCCCCGCAACCCCGACCACAGTGGACCGCAACGACAGCATCGTCTCCGGTGGCACTCCGGCCGGGACCGCGAAAGGTCAGCGTCGGATGTGGACCGAGGCGCTGAGCTTCTTACAGGCCAATCTCAGGCGGTGAGAGTTCTTTCGTACTTGCGGACCGAGAGCGGTACGAAGATGACGAGGAACAGAACTACCCAGATCAGTGTGTACAGCACAGGATTCTGCAGCGGCCAGGCTTCCGGCGGCGGCGCCATCGGGTTGGTGTTTCCGAACAGTTCGCGTACGGCGAGGGTCACCGAGGAGATCGGATTCCATTCCGCGATGGTCTTGAGGACGGTCGGGAATCCGTCGATCGGAACGAACGTGTTCGCGATGAACGTCAGCGGAAAAATGACGATGAACGACGCATTGTTGAAGATCTCGGGTGAGCGAACCGTCAATCCCACGAACGCCATGACCCACGAGATCGAGTACGCGAAGAGCAGGAGTAGGACATAGCCGGCCAGCGCTTCGAAGAACGACGACGTGATGCGCCACCCGACGATGAGACCCGTGATCGACATGATCGTGATGGTCACGATGTTGTTGCCCACGTCGGCCGCAGTACGCCCGATGACAACAGCCGAGCGCGCCATCGGCAACGACCGAAACCGGTCCATGACGCCCTTCTGCAGATCCTCGGCGAGCGAGGATCCGGTGATGGACGCGCCGAAGATCATGGTCTGGACGAAGATTCCACCCATGAGGAAACTCTTGTAGTCGACACCGGGAATGTCGATGGCGCTGCCGAAGACGTACGCGAACAGCAGCACGAACATGATCGGCGACAGCGTGGCGAAGAACAGTAGGTCCGGAACTCGCTTGAGCTTGATCAGGTTCCGCTTGGTGATGATGAGGGAATCGTGAAGAACGCTCATTTCTCTTCCTCCACTGTCTGCTCTTCCTCTGTGGCGTGGCCGGTGAGCGTGAGAAATACGTCGTCGAGATTGGGACGCCGCAGACCCACGTCCACGACCTGGATACCTGCCTCTTTGATCTGCACGAGGGCGGTGGTCAGATCGTCGGCGCCGCCACTGACGGGCATGCCGATACGACGCGTCTGCTCGTCGTAGGACGGCGCGTCGAGTCCGATCGGGGCGAGCAGCGCGAGAGCACGGTCCTTGTCCGACGCGTCGGTGAGAACGAACTCGAGGCGTTCGCCGCCCACCTGAGATTTGAGGTGGTCGGCTGTGCCCTCCGCGATGATCGACCCTTTGTCGAGGACGATGATCTTGTCGGCAAGCCGGTCGGCTTCTTCCAGATACTGCGTGGTCAGCAGGATTGTCGTTCCGTCCTGCACCAGGTCGGAGATGAAGTCCCACATCGCAATTCGACTGCGCGGATCGAGACCGGTCGTCGGTTCGTCGAGGAAGACGACCTTGGGCCGACCGATGAGGCTGGCGGCAATGTCGAGCCGCCGCCGCATCCCACCGGAGTACTGCTTGGCCGTGCGGTCACGGGCGTACTCCAGATCGAAACGAGCCAACAGCTCATCGGCACGCTTACTCGCCTCGGCCTTCTTCAGACCGAACAGGCGTCCGACCATCTCCAGGTTCTCGTACCCGGTGAGGTACTCGTCCACGGCCGCGAACTGGCCGGTGAGTCCGATGGACTTTCGAACCTCGTTCGGCTTGTCGCCGACGTCGATGCCATGCACCTTCGCCGTTCCCGATGTCGCCTTCAGCAGCGTCGCCAGAATACGAACCGCTGTGGTTTTCCCGGCACCGTTGGGACCCAGCACGCCGAGGACCGTTCCCTCCGGCACAACGAAGCTGATCCCGTTCAGAGCCACGTTCTTGCCGTACTCGAGTACCAAATTCTCGACTTCGATGGCGTTCGCCATGATGTAAGTTCCCCATTCCAGTAGAGCGGTCGAAAGTTCAGACTCGAAACCTGTCGAAGATTAACCGGTCCGGATCGAACCTGCCGTCCACAGATTCCTCGATCAGCGCCCGGAGGGGATGGTACTGGGCACCACCGACATATTTTCTTCTGTCGTACCTCAGCGTGTGGGAGCCCACACCGTCGAACCGTTTCGGTCCGATACGGTCAGCACCCCGGCGACCTTCGCCACGGACATTTCACGTGGATCCGCCCCTGCGGGCCACGGCACCGACCACATCATCGTGCCGTCCGAGGCGCGGATCGCATGCATGCCGGTGTAGTCGCCGAACACGTAGTGCTCACCGTCGGTCGTACCCGCACGTGCCCAGTAGGCGTCCAGCCAGGGCGTCGTCCACGTTGTCCGACCTGATTCGAGATCGATACCCGAGAACGTACGGG
Source organism: Rhodococcus sp. FG69 (assembly GCF_057808915.1). Classification (NCBI taxonomy): domain Bacteria; kingdom Bacillati; phylum Actinomycetota; class Actinomycetes; order Mycobacteriales; family Nocardiaceae; genus Rhodococcus; species Rhodococcus sp. FG69. Next base: position 71,792 of record NZ_JBMDIX010000015.1, read on the forward strand.
TTTCCGACGATCGCACGATGACCGTGCTGCCCACCACGGCAAGTACGGCAGAGTTGACACCCCCGTTGTTTTCCAGCGTGGCGGGGTTGCGCCACAGCTCGGCCCCGGAGTTCGGATCGTAAGCACCGTCACCGAGGAACAGCGGGAGGTCCTCCTCCCCGATGTTCGCCCACGGTTGCGGTGCGAGTCCGAACGTTGCGACGGGTACCTCGGTGCGGACCTGTCCCGTCCCGTCGAGAATCACCTCGCGCAGCGAGCCGTCCCGGTCGAGAGTCACGTTGGCGTACAGCTCGTTCCCCAGAGGAAGCGGGTTCACACCGGCAAACGTGAAACGAGGCTCACCCGAGTCGATGTCGATGATCTGGTGCGTACCGCTGGAGTAGACATCGACGATTCCCCGATCCGGAAACGCGGCAGGTGACGCGGGCTGTCCGGGGACCGGCGACGCAAAACTCGCATGCCAGTATGCGTCGAGATCGGTCAGTGTTCCGCGGTGAATCGTGGACAGCATCATGTCCTCGCTTCTGGCGGATACGTATCCCACGCGTGCAGCAGCCCGCACGTGGTAGACGTAGAAGTCGGTGGCGAGGTCACCCAGAATGCGTCCATCGGTGACATCGAGATACACGACGCGATTGTCGCCATAGCAGGCCAGGACGGTGTCGTCGATCTCCTCCGCACATTGCCGAACCGGCCCGATATCGCGCAGCCACAACCGTTCACCACTGCTGGGGTCCAGCGCCAGAACCCTGAGTCCGATCGGATTCTGCGAGTAGTCACCGTCGGCCAGCCCCACCAACATAGGCGCGCCGTCGCCCGGGATCGTCGGTAGCGCGAAGCTTCGCGAGTGCGTGACGGTACCGAGTGCGGCAGGATCGAGCCTCCAGGTAGGCGTCGGTGCCATCGCGAAATCTCCTGCGCCGAAGCGTGCGTCGACCATGTCCCCCGGCGATCGAGAAGGCGACTCTTCGGCGGCACAACCGGCGATGAGTCCCGCTACCACGACAAGCCCCGCAATACGACGGCGTCCGGTCTTCACCACGGTCACTGTACGTGTCTTGACTTTTCTTGTGCCGACGGGCGGGCTCGGCTAACGTACTGCACGAGCCCCCGATGGGCCTAGCAGAAGGCATGAAAATATGTCGATCACGTTCAACCACACCATCATTGCCACCACGGATCCACAGTCGACGGCGCAGTTCTACCTCGACGTCCTCGAAGCGACCATGGCTCCATCATGGGGCCCGTTCGTCAACATTCAGCTCGACGACCACGTGATGTTGCAGTTCGCGAGTCCGCCGGTCGAATATCACCCACAGCACTATGCATTCCTCGTCGACGACGCCCTGTTCGATCGTGCCTACGACCGGATCAGGTCCCGCGACATCGAGCATTGGGCAGATCCACAGCGGACCCGACCAGGCGAAACCAACACCGAGCACGACGGGCGAGGCGTGTACTTCCTCGATCCAGGCGGAAACTATCTGGAATTGATCACGCGGCCGTACTTCTAGCTTTCGCCCCTTCTAGCTTTCGACCGTGACCGCATACCCGCTGGCCGCGAGCGCATCGAGCACGTCCTGGCGATGCGTCGGACCGCGGGTCTCCACCGTCAACATGACGTCGACTTCCTCGAGTCCCAACTGCCCGCCGGTACGGGAATGGACGACGTCGACGACGCTGGCACCGAGCTTCTTGACGACGTCGAGCAGACTGAGAAGGCCGCCTGGCCGGTCCGAAATCGTCACGCGCACAGCAAGATAGCGACCCGCGGCACGCAATCCATGCGTGATGACGTGGGTCAGCAGCAGCGGATCGATGTTACCGCCGGACAGAATGGCGCACACCGGACCGTCGAGCATCAGGTCGTCGCGCGACATCAGTGCGGCGACAGCCGCTGCGCCTGCCGGTTCGACGATGAGCTTGGCGCGTTCCACACACAGCAACAGCGCGCGGGACAACGCGTCCTCGGAGACCGTCACGATGTCGTCCACAAGGTCGACCACATGGTCGAACGGCACGCTGCCCGGCAGTCCGACGGCAATGCCGTCGGCCATCGTCGACATGGATTCGGCGGCGATCGGGTGGCCCGCCTTCAATGATGCCGGCCATGCCGCGGCGCCCTCCGCCTGCACTCCGACCACCCGCACACCCGGCTTGTGCAGGTGCACCGCAGCGGCGACGCCTGCGAGCAGTCCACCTCCGCCCGTCGGTACGACGATGGTCCCGACGTTCGGCATCTGCGCCAGCAGTTCGGTACCCAATGTCGCTTGTCCGGCAACGATATCCGCGTGATCGAACGGGTGGATCAGTACGGCACCGGTCCTGGCGGCGAACTCGCGGGCGTGACCGAGTGCCTCGTCGACCGTCGAACCGACCAGGGTGATCTCTGCCCCGTAGGCCTTGGTGGCAACGAGCTTGGGCAAGGACACGCCTGTCGGCATGAAGACAGTCGATGGAATACCCAATTCCGATGCTGCCCAGGCAACTCCTTGCGCATGATTACCTGCACTCGCCGCGACGACACCGTTTTCGCGGTCGGCGGCGGACAATTTCGCGATGCGGTTGTACGCACCACGTGGCTTGAACGATCCTGTGCGCTGCAGGTTTTCGCACTTGAGCCGCACTTCGACGCCAGTGAGGTCGGACAGAATTCGCGATGCGACCACCGGGGTGCGGCGCATGACCGGCCCGAGCAGGGCTTCGGCGTCGGCGATGTCTTGGGCGGTGAGGAGACCGCCGCTCACGCGGGCTGGCCGATCTTGGCGCGCATCTTCATGACCGCACCCGCTTTGCCCGCACCGACGACTGCCGTAAGAATTCCGTCACGGACGTAGTATGCCAGGAATTTTCTACCGTCGTCCTCGACGATTTCGACAGTATCGTTGGGCGACGGTGATCCGAGGGCCTGAATCTTCAGGTCGTACTGGTCGCTCCAGAAGTAGGGCACGACAGCACGCGTTGCGCCCGGTTCGACGCCGAGCAGCGCCGGTGCCATTACCTTGACCTGGTCTGCGACATTGCTCCAGTGCTCGACCCGCCGGACCGTGCCATCCACCGTCCATCCCGCCACGTCGCCGACTGCCCACACGTGCGGATCGCTGGTCCGTCCCGTTGCGTCGGCCAGGACGCCGTTGCCGATCGCGATTCCGGAGCCGGCCAACCACTCCACCACCGGCGTCGATCCGACGCCGACCACGACGGTGTCCGCCTCGATCTCGGTGCCGTCGGTCAGAAGCACGTGCGTCACCCGCTCGGCGCCACGCACCGTGTCCACGCCGACTCCGGTGCGCAGGTCGACTCCCTCCGCGATGTGCATGCGGCCGACGAGGGCGCCGACGTCCTCGCCGAGCACCGACGCCAGCGGCGTCGCCTGGGGTTCGACGAGCGTCACGCCCACTCCGAGATGCCTGAATCCCGCGGCCAGTTCGCACCCGATGAAGCCTGCACCGATCACGACGGCATGCGTGCTGGAGGCCGCGGCGCGGCGTAGCGCATCGGCGTCGTCGCGCGAGCGGAGAACGTACACGCCCGCACGTTCCGGGACGGAGGGCAGTCGCCTGGGTCGCAGTCCGGTGGCAACGACCAGTCGGTCGTAGTCGATCGTCGTGCCGTCGGCGAGTTCGAGAACGCGGTTCACCGGATCGAGCGACGTCGCGGCCGAACCGAGGCGCAGTTCGATGCGATGGTCGTCGAAGTACTCCTGCGGCTCGAACGTCGTATCCTCGCGTTCCCCGCGGATCACCTCCTTCGACAGCGGTGGCCTGTCGTAGGGAAGGTGGGCCTCGTCGCCGACGATCACGAGCTCGCCGTCGTACCCCAATTTGCGCAGTTCCTGCGCGCTACGAAGCCCAGCCAGTCCGGCACCCACGATCACGATCGTCATGAAAGAGATCTCTACCAGACATTCGCGAGTGGACCGGCGGGGGCACGTCGAAGTCCGTGCGGTCACGTATCGTCCGGTCAGCACGCACACGAGATCAGAGGTGGAAATTGACACGCAGGGTGTTCGGCCGCGCTCGATGGATCGCGATGACCGGCGTCATGGCTGCGGCAGTGGCCTCCACGACCGGCATAGGCACCGCCGCCGCGGACGAGCGTTCGACCGACCCCATCATCTTCTCGAACGCCCTGCTGGCAGAGCCGGTTTCCGCCAACGGCTCGAAGATCGTGTCCGCGTCGATCGACGGCCGAAGTCTCACCCTGCAGGTCTACTCGGCCGCGATGGACAAGGACATCCCCGTGACGGTCCAGCGTCCGAAGGACGCCTCTGTACCGCGGCCAGTGCTCTACCTGCTCAATGGCGCCGGCGGCGGCACCGACAGTGCGACATGGCTCGAGAAGACCGACGTCGGTGACTTCCTTGCCGAGCAGGACGTCAACATGGTGATGCCTGCAGGGGGAAGATTCGCCTACTACACCGACTGGAAGCGAGACGATCCAGTTCTCGGTCGCAACAAGTGGCGCACGTTCCTCCTCGACGAACTGCCTCCGCTCGTCGACGCAGCCCTGGGCACCGACGGCGTGCAGGCGATCGCGGCCAACTCGATGACGGCCACTGCCGTGCTGCAGTTGGCGATCGCGCGGCCCGGCTTCTACTCGGCCGTGGCCGGATACAGCGGATGCGCGCAGACGTCCGATCCGGTCGGTCGGGCGTTCGTCGAACTCGTCACCGAGACATGGGGAGGCGGCGATGTCCGCAACATGTACGGCGAGCCCGACGATCCAGCCTGGGTCGACAACGACCCCGTCGTCAACGCAGAGGGCCTACGAGGGTCCACGTTGTACATCTCCAGCGGCAGCGGAACGCCTGGCCCCTACGACCAGTTCGACGACTCGGCCACCTTCGAACGCACGACCGAGAACATCGTGAAGCAGGTCGCCGTCGCAAACCAGATAGTTCTCGGCGGTCCCATCGAGAGCGCGGTCAACTGGTGTACCCACAACCTGAAGAACCGTCTCGACGAGCTACGGATACCGGCTACGTTCGACTTCGACCCCGTCGGCACCCACTCGTGGAGCTACTGGCAGGACGCCTTCTACAGGTCGTGGCCCACACTCGCCAGCGGTCTCGGTGCTGGCGAGTAGTGGACTTCGATCAGATACCCATCCCCTTGGCCAACACTGGCCAGGAATCATGCAGGGCCTGCTCCCAGTACGGCCAGTAGTGTGTTCCGACCGGCGGGAACTGGTAGGTCGCCGGGATACCGAGAGAGTCGAGCTTGTTCTGCAAGTTGTGCGAGCAGTAGTTCGTTGCGCCCTCGATGACGATGCCCAGGCCCAGGTTCACAACACCCTGCGGTCCTTTGCCTTCGGTGTAGTACCGCACATCCTCCGGCTGCGGAACCCCGCTACCGCTGGAGATGTAGAGGTTGGTTCCGCGGAGCTTCTCGGCATTGATGACCGGGTCGTTCGCAGCCCATGCTGGATCGTTGTCTGGGCCGTACATGTTCACGGTGTTGCCACCTGCCCACGTCTCCACCGACAGCTTCACGAACTGCCTACCCAACGGGTCGGCGATCTGTGCGCAGCCGCTGTACGCCGCAACGGACTTGAACAGTCCGGGCTTGGCCTCGGCCATCTGCAGGACTGCGGTGCCGGACGTGGACAATCCGGCCAGCGAGTTCAGGCCGGTCGAGCCGAGTGTGTCGTCGAGCAGCGGTGGGAGCTCCTGAGTCAGGAAGGTCTGCCACTTGTTCACCCCGAGGGCGGGGTCTTCCTGGCGCCAGTCGGCGTAGTAGCTGCCGCGGCCGCCGATCGGAAGAACGACGTTGACCTGCTTGTCGGAAAGGAAGGTCAGCGCGTCCGTCTGCTGCTGCCAGCTCGCCGTGCCCTCGCCTGCGTCGAGACCACTGAGCAAGTACATGTTGGGCGCCGGGGTGGATTCGTCGACGGGACGCTGCACCTGGACGGTGATGTCCTTGTTCATCGCCGCCGAGTACACCTGCAGAGTCCAGGTGCGGCCGTCTTTCTCGACCGACGAGACCGACGATGCGCTTGCTGGTTCTGCCGCGGCGACGCCACCGAAAGTGGCGAGCGTCAGGGCTGCGGCCACGGCCACTGCCGTCTTCCGCAGCACCGCTCGTTTACGTAGCGAAGAAAGCCTCATTGCGAAGTCGATTCCAGTCCACGGGCCGCCGTCGGCTCCGTCGTAGCAGTTGTGTCCCCAACCCAGCATCACGGTTGCGGCTGACGTGTCCTTCGATACCTTATGTCTTCATCCGCGAACTGTTCGTTACTGGTGCGAAATCAGTCGTGTGCACGTGATGAACGAACAATGCGTACGCACTCGGCGTCGAGACAGCCATGCGGTCGGCCAGGATCCGTCTACGATCGATTCCATGAGCACGGACCCCAGCTTCGCCGCAGCCGCCCCGGCAGCGCTGACCACCACGCAGGGTCGAACGATCATCGCCGACGCGGTCGTAGCCAAGATCGCAGGTATCGCCACGCGCGAGGTCGACGGTGTATACGACGTCGGTGGCGGCACCGCGCGCGCCGTCGGCGCATTGCGCGACCGCATCCCAGGCGCACGCGTCAACCACAGCCAAGGCGTCGCCGTCGAGGTGGGCGAGAAGCAGACAGCAATCGACATCGGCATCGTCGCCGAGTACGGTGTGGCGCTCCACGAACTCGCTGCAGCGATCCGCCGCAATGTCATCTCCGCCGTCGAAGGCATGACCGGGTTGGAGGTCACCGAAGTCGACATCACCGTCTACGACGTCATTCTGTTCGACGAAACGGTGCAGGCTACGTACTCGGGCGAGGGCGCCGACGTCCGACGCCGGATCCAATGACCGCCGACCTCGCCGATGCCGACCTGGCCGATGTTGTCGCGGCGACGACGTTGACGGTGGCCGGAGTCGCGGCGATGCACGGCGGAGAGTTCGGGGAGATCGCGACGTATCTGCCTGGCCGAAAAGTCGTCGGAATCCGCATCGATTCGCAGCGGTGCGACATCCACATCAGTGCCGCGTACCCATCCGACGTCAACGGTGTCGCTCGCGGTGTTCGCCAAGCCGTACAACCGCTCGTATCCGTTCCGGTCTCGGTGACCGTCGAAGACATCATCGATCCAGGGAGTACGTCATGACCTACACCTTCGTCGGATTACTCACCGGACTGCTGCTGGCCCTCGCTGGAATCATCGGTGGCTTCAGCGGTTTCGTTCTGGCCTTGTTTCTCGGTGCGGTCGGGCTGGCTCTCGGTGCCCACTTCGATGGCCGATTGGATCTGACGTCCCTGCTACGTAGCCGTGGCCGTGGGTGATGACCGAAGTCGATACCGGTGGCCCCGGCACGCTCGTCATCAAGGAGCGGGTCATATCGCGAGTCGCAGTCGCTGCGGCTCTGACGGTTCCGGATGTGGTTCGTCAGGTCGGCGGGATGACACGACTGACCGGACGTGATCTGCCCCGCGCCGATGTCACGGTCGGTGAGCATGCCGCGTCGGTCAATCTCTACATCGCGGTGCAGTGGCCGTCTCGAATTTCCGATGTCGCACACGAAGTCCACGACGAGGTCGCGCGAGTGCTGGCCGACATCGTCGGTCTACCCCTGCACCGCCTCAACGTCGTCGTCGCAGGGACATCGCCGAGAAGCGAGGTCCAGAGCACGGTCTCGGAGAACACGCACCCAGTTCTTCGACCGAGACCGCCTACCGCGAGTCCTGCGGCTCTCTTCACCGCAATCGTGCTGGCATTCGCACTACTCGGCGTAGCCTTTGTCGCAGGCCGTGAATTCCTGATCGTCCACGGCACTATCGTCGGCGCTCCGTGGATCGGCAATACCGTCGACTGGATCGCCGACTTGCATTGGGCCACATGGATGATCACCGCTGCTGCCGGGATGATCGCGGTCGGACTGATTCTGGTGGCACTCGGACTCATACCTCGCACCAAGACCCATACAGGTGTTCGTTCGCCGAACTCACCGTCACCCATGGTCTGGCTGCGCCCCACCGATGTAGCCCGAATGTGCAGCGATCACGCCGGCAGCGTTCCCGGTACCGAATCGGTGCGAACGACGGTGACGAAAAAGAAGGTGACGGTCGAGGTGCGACGCGTCTCACGTGGCGACGACGCAATCCTGACCGAATCGGTGCGCGAAGCCGTTGCACCAGTGCTGGCGGTGCTCGCGGACACAAGAAAAGTGCGAGTCCGTCTACTGCATCCGTCCGGCGTCGGGGAGGCTCGGTCGTGAAGCGTGCGACGGCCGTCATGGACCGACTCCTCGTGGTGCTGCTCGGACTCGCACTCATCGGCGCTGGAGTCTTCGCTCTCGGGTGGTATTTCGACGTGCCGATCGCCATCCGTACCCTGTCGCGATTCGACCGCGACATCTTCGCGGGCTTCCCGGCGGAGAGCTGGTGGGAAACCGCTCTGGCCATCACTGCGGTGGTGTGCACGCTCGTTGCGATCGCCCTGCTGATCGGCAACCTGTCACCTCGCCGGACCGGAACGGTGCAGATCTCCTCCGACGACGCTCTCGCCGTCCGTGTCGATCTCGGCGCCCTCGCACGCGGGGTCGCGGCGGATCTTGCGGAGTTTCCCGACGTGGAGTCCGCACGGGGGCGTGCGATCGACGACCGCGGTACCGCGACACTCGCGGTGACCGTCCAGACGTCCCCCCACATCGACATCGACGCCCTCACCCGCCACGCCGAACAGAAGGCACAGTTCGTGGCCGATTCGATGGAGGGTGGGGACGTCGCGCTCCGCGTCCAGGTCCATGTGGGTGCGGCTACGCCCCTCGCTCACAACCGCGGATCCACCGGCTCCGACTCCATCGCAAGCACAGCGAACACCGCTTGATGCACCCGCCACAGCGGCTCCCCGCGAACCGCTCGTTCGAGCGCCTCGATGCCGAGGGCGTACTCCCTCGACGCCATCGACTGCTTGTGCGCGAGGTTCCGATCACGCAGCGCCGTCAGAGCGTCCGGTTCGGTGTAGTCCGGGCCGTAGATCAACCGTAGGTAGTCCCGGCCGCGAACCTTGATGCCCGGCTGCACCTTTCCGGTCGGTCTGTTTGCGGCAGGCTTGACGACCATGCCCTCGCCACCGTCCGCGGTCAGGTCCTCCCACCACCGAGCACCGGCCGCGACCGAGTCCTCGGATGCCAGATCGACCACGATCCTGCGGGTCGCGGTGAACACGTCCGGACGTGTCTCGACCAAACGGTCCGCAACTCCGAGGTGCCACAGGTGCGGCCTGTCCACGTGCACTCCCGTGTCCGTGGCCAGGATCTGGAACGGAGCCAGCGATACGCCGTCGAGACCCGCCGTCGGCCACACGTATCTGCGGTAGGCGTCGGTGAACTTCGCGATCCCGCTGCGCCGTCTACTGTTTCGCTCCTGCCGATCCGCTACCGACAGCCCTCGCGCGGCTGCGCGCGCCAACACCGAGTGCTCGGCTTCGAGGTCGGCCCGCGCAGCCGCGCCGACCGACGCGTACTGACTGCGAATCAAGCCCTCTGCCTTGGCAGACCACGGCATCAGCTCGCAGTCGACGATCACCCATCGGGCGTCGAGTTCCTCCCACAGGCCCGCCGTGGCAAAGCCCTCGTCGGCCGCAGCAACCAGCTCGCGGGTCAGATCGTCGTCGAATACCTGTCGACCGGTACGGGTGTAGGCGATGCCGTCACCACCACGGTGCAGGACAAGCACGACCCGCGAACCCATGTGCTTCTCCTCGCAGATCACCTCCGTCACCCCCACCCGCCGATAGGCGTCGAACGCCTCGGTCGGGTACTCGAGGTAACCCTCCCGAGTCGACGATGGACACGGCGCCATCGTCGGCGGTAGATACCGCAGCCACTCGGGGGCGACAGCGAACCGGCTCATCACCTCGAGTGCGCCCGCTGCATTCTCGGCGCGAATGCTGACGCGTCCACGAAGTGATGTCTCGACGCCCGTCGGTCCGAGGACATCGCTCAGGTCGAGTGAATTTTCCTCTCGCACATACTGATTCAACGGTTTCGCCGGCGCGTACCACTGCTTTTCGGCCGGAACGGACACGATGTCGCGTTCCGGGTACCGCATCGCCGTCAGCTTCCCGCCGAACACACAACCGGTGTCGAGACACATCGTGTTGTTCAGCCACTCGGCCTCCGGAACAGGAGTGTGACCGTACAGAACCATCGCCGAGCCGCGGTAGTCCTGCGCCCACGGGTATCGGACCGGCAGCCCGAACTCATCGGTCTCGCCGGTGGTATCACCGTAGAGCGCAAAACTACGAACCCTGCCCGACGCCCTGTTGTGGTACTTCTCGATGAGCCCGGCGTGTGCCACGACGAGCCTGCCGGAGTCGAGAACGAGGTGCGCGACGAGTTCGTCGCAGAATTCCAGAACTTCACGGCGGAACTCGTCGGTCTGCTCGGCAAGTTGCGCGAGGGTCTCGGCCAAACCGTGCGACACATTGACCTTGCGGCCGCGCAAAGCCTGCACGAGCTTGTGTTCGTGATTGCCCGGAACAGCAAGTGCTTCACCGCTGCCGACCATCCCCATGACGAGCCGCAGAACGCCCACAGAATCCGGCCCCCGGTCGACGAAGTCACCGAGGAACACCGCAGTACGGCCGCTCGGCGGAACTGCGCCGACTGCACGGCCGTCACCGCCTCGCCGCAATCGATAGCCGAGCGCCGTCAGAAGCGTCGTCAATTCGCCGAGACAACCGTGGATATCGCCGATGACGTCGAACGGGCCCTCTATCGCCCTCATGTCACTGCGGAGTGGGGTCCGGACGAAGGTTGCCTCGCTCACCGCGTCGGTACCGCCGAGAACGTGGACGGCACGGAAGCCTTCCTTCGACAGCCCTCGCATCGACCGCGTCAGCTGCTGGTGCTGACGCCGCAACACATCGCGTCCGAACGTTCGGTCCTCGCGCGCGGCATTCCGCTGCGCGCACACCGATTCCGGCACATCCAGCACAACGGCTACCGGCAGCACGTCGTACTCGCGAGCGAGCTTCACGAAGGCCTTCCGCGCGGCGGGTTGCACGTTGGTGGCGTCGACGACCGTCAACCGTCCAGCAGCGAGGCGTTTGGCGACGATGAATTCGAGCAGCTCGAATGCATCTTTCGTCGCGCTCTGCTGGTTGGGGTCGTCGCTGACGATGCCGCGACAGGTATCGCTGGACACCGTCTCGTAGGGTCCGAAATGTTCTGCAGCAAAGGATGATTTGCCGGATCCACTGATTCCGACCAAGACCACGAGCGAGAGGTCCGGGAGTTCGAACTGCGTCATACCGCCTCCTCTCGTCTGGTGAACACTGCCATCTGGGTAGGTGCACCGTGTGCGTCGTCGACGGGACCCACGCTCGCATACCGAACGTCGTAGCCGCCGTCGTCTGCTGCGGCGTTCGCCCAGTCCCGGAATTGTGCACGGGTGAATTCGAACCGGTGATCAGGGTGACGGAAGCCGCCGGCGGCCAGGCCGTCGTACAAAGGGTTGTATTCACTGTTGGGTGTTGTGATCACGACTGTCGCGGCTCGTGCTTCTCTGAACACCGAACGCTGCAGTGCCGCAAGCCGCTCCGGATCGACATGTTCGATCACTTCCATCAGCACCATCGCGTCGAACCCCACGAGCCGCGAGTCACGGTAGGTGGCGGAGGACTGAAGGAGTTCGATCCGTGCCCGCTGGCGGTCCGGCAGATCAGCGAGGCGCAATCGGCGCTGCGCCGACTCCAGCGCACGTGCACTCACATCGACGCCGACGATCTTGTCGAAAACAGTGTGCGCGAACAACTCTCGCAACAGCCGGCCTTCCCCACAACCGAGGTCGACGACGCTCGACGCGCCCGCGGCCTTCAACTCGGCCAGTACCGCCGTCGCTCGCAAGTCACCGAGACTCGGATCTCGTGGCGCAGGTTCGCTCCGGTCCGCGTCCGAAACCAACCGGTCCACCACCGAGGCGACAAGCTCGCGCCGGTGCTTGAGGTACCGTTCGGTGATCAGCGTGATGTGCGGGTGGTCGGCAAGCCAATCCCCCGCTGCCCGAACGAGTTTGTCTGCTTCCTCCTCGCCCACCCAGTAGTGCTTGACGTCGTCGAGCACGGGCAGCAGGACATAGAGCTGCTTCAGTGCAGCCGACACCGTTACTCGCCCGGTGAGTGTGAGGTCGAGGTAGATCGAGTCGCCCCAATCCGGGATCTGCTCGTCCAGCGCGATCGGTACGGCCTGCACGGTCCAGCCGAGCGGTCCGAACAATTCGGCGGCAAGTTCGCTTCCACCGCGACACGGCACCGACGGCAGGTTGATCGTCAGGTCCAGCGGAAGCTTCGGCAGCTCAGGGCGGGCCGTACACACGCCGGACATCGCCTGCTTGAACACCCGAGACAGCGCCACCGCCAGCATCGACGCTCCCGCATACGGACGGTCGTTGACGTAGCGGCCGAGCGCGAATTCGCTCGACGAGTACTTCGGCTGGGTTCGTCCGAGCTGAACCGGGTCGACATCGAGAAGCAGTGCGACACAGGTCGATTCCCGTCCGGCTTCCGGGTACAGCACAGTCGCCGATCCGACCGACAGCCCGAAGGTCTGCACCTTGTCGGGATGTTTGTGCAACAGGTACCCGAGATCGGTGGAGTCCGTGAAATCGGTTGTCGCATCGGCGGTCAGAGTCATGAGCACGCCTGCTTACGCTACGGGACCGTCGGTTTGGGCGCGCGTGGTTTTATGGCGGCACGACGAAGAAAGCGGCACCCACCCTCTCGGGTGAGTGCCGCTTTCGTACAGCTGGGTGGAGCTAGATCACTTGATGATCTTCGTGACGCGACCGGCGCCGACGGTACGACCGCCTTCACGGATTGCGAAACGCAGGCCCTCGTCCATGGCGACCGGCTGGATCAGCGTGACGGACATCTCGGTGTTGTCACCGGGCATGACCATCTCGGTGCCCTCGGGGAGGGTCACAACGCCCGTTACGTCCGTGGTACGGAAGTAGAACTGCGGGCGGTAGTTGTTGAAGAACGGCGTGTGACGGCCGCCTTCGTCCTTGGACAGGATGTAAGCGTTGCCCTCGAACTCCGTGTGGGGAGTCGTGGTGCCCGGCTTGATGATGACCTGTCCACGCTCGACATCTTCACGCTTGATGCCACGAACGAGCAGACCGACGTTGTCGCCAGCCTGGCCCGAGTCGAGCAGCTTGCGGAACATCTCGATACCGGTGACCGTGGTCTTGGTCGAGCCGGGGCGGATGCCGACGATCTCGACCTCTTCGTTGACGTTGACCGAGCCGCGCTCGATACGTCCGGTCACAACCGTGCCACGACCGGTGATGGTGAAAACGTCCTCGACGGGCATGAGGAACGGCTTCTCCGTCTCGCGGACCGGGTCCGGGATGGAATCGTCGACGGCCTGCATGAGCTCGACAACGCTCTCGGCCCACTTGGGGTCGCCCTCGAGCGCCTTGAGTGCCGACACCTTGATGACCGGTGCGTCCTCGTCGAAGTCCTGCGCAGCGAGAAGCTCGCGGACCTCCATCTCGACGAGTTCGATGATCTCGTCGTCGTCGACCATGTCAGCCTTGTTGAGTGCAACGAGGATGTACGGCACGCCAACCTGCTTGGCGAGCAGCACGTGCTCACGCGTCTGCGGCATCGGGCCGTCCGTAGCTGCCACGACCAGGATTGCGCCGTCCATCTGAGCCGCGCCGGTGATCATGTTCTTGATGTAGTCGGCGTGACCGGGGGCATCGACGTGCGCGTAGTGACGCTTTTCCGTCTGGTACTCGACGTGGGAGATATTGATCGTGATACCACGAGCCTTCTCTTCCGGCGCCTTGTCGATCTCATCGAAGGCCGAGGCCTCGTTGAGGTCCGGGTACTTGTCGTGCAGAACCTTGGTGATTGCTGCAGTCAGCGTCGTCTTGCCGTGGTCAACGTGACCAATGGTCCCGATGTTGACGTGCGGCTTCGTCCGCTCGAACTTCGCCTTCGCCACTGTGTGTCCTCCTGGACTGTTGGTGCTTGCTTGATGCAGCAGTGCGGTTGTCTCGTACAGCTCTTGTGAACTGCATGGTCGTACGGTGTTTCAGATACAGCGTGTCCAGCTAGCGGAAAACTATTCTCCGGTCGCCTTCGCGATGATTTCCTTCGCCACGTTCGCGGGAACCTCGGCGTAGGAATCGAACACCATGGAGTAGTTAGCGCGGCCCTGAGTCTTCGACCGAAGGTCTCCGATGTAGCCGAACATCTCCGACAGCGGAACCAGTGCCTTGACGATACGGGCACCGCTGCGTTCCTCCATGGCCTGAATCTGACCACGGCGGGAGTTCAGGTCGCCGATGACCTCACCCATGTAATCCTCGGGCGTGATGACCTCGACGGCCATGACGGGTTCGAGAATGACGGGGCCGGCCTTGCGTGCGGCTTCCTTGAACGCTTGTGAGCCGGCGACCTTGAAGGCCATTTCCGACGAGTCGACGTCGTGGTACGCACCGTCGAGCAGTGTGACCTTGACGTTGACCAAGGGGTATCCGGCGAGAACGCCGTACTGCATGGCGTCCTGAGCTCCGGCGTCCACCGAAGGGATGTACTCCCTCGGCACACGACCGCCGCTGACCTTGTTCTCGAACTCGTAGGTAGCACCATCTTCGCCCTCGAAAGGCTCGAGCTTGATGATGACCTTCGCGAACTGGCCGGAGCCACCGGTCTGCTTCTTGTGCGTGTAGTCGTGCTTGTCGACCGTCTTGCGAATGGTCTCACGGTACGCAACCTGCGGCTTGCCGACGTTGGCCTCGACCTTGAACTCGCGACGCATCCGGTCGACGAGGATGTCGAGGTGCAACTCGCCCATACCGCCGATGACGGTCTGGCCGGTGTCTTCGTCCAGCTTCACCGAGAAGGTGGGATCCTCTTCGGCGAGCTTCTGGATAGCTGTTCCCAGCTTCTCCTGGTCGGACTTGGTCTTCGGCTCGATCGACACCTGGATAACCGGGTCCGGGAAGCTCATGGACTCGAGGATGATCTGGTTCTGCGGATCGCAGAGCGTGTCACCCGTCGTGGTGTCCTTGAGCCCGATCACGGCGTAGATGTGACCGGCAGACGCGGTCGCGATCGCGTTCTCCTTGTTGGAGTGCATCTGGAAGAGCTTGCCCAGACGCTCCTTCTTGCCCTTGGTCGAGTTGATGACCTGAGCGCCGGAGTCGACCTTGCCCGAATACACGCGGACGTAGGTCAGCTTGCCGAAGAAGGGGTGCGTCGCAATCTTGAACGCAAGAGCCGCGAACGGCTCGTCTGCGGACGGCTTGCGAGTGATCTCCTTCTCCTCGTCGCCGACGGCGTGTCCGATGGTCTCGGCAACGTCGAGCGGGGACGGGAGGTAATCGATGACGGCGTCGAGCATGGGCTGAACGCCCTTGTTCTTGAACGCGGAGCCACAGAGGATCGGGTACAGCTCGCTGTTGACGGTCATCTTGCGGATGGCTGCCTTGATCTCGTCGATCGTGAGCTCTTCGCCTCCGAAGTGCTTCTCCAGAAGCGCCTCGTCGGATTCGGCCACGGTCTCGAGCAGCATGTTGCGGTACTCGTCTGCGCGCTCTTTGAGGTCTTCCGGGATCTCCTGGATCTCGTACTTCTCACCGAGCTTGGTCTCGCCGCTCCACACGAGCGCCTTCATCTGCACGAGGTCGATAACGCCCTCGAACTCGTTCTCTGCGCCGATCGGCAGCTGGATGACCAGCGGCTTGGCACCGAGACGATCGATGATGGTCTGCACGGTGTAGTAGAAGTCCGCGCCCAGCTTGTCCATCTTGTTGACGAAGCAGATACGCGGAACGTCGTACTTGTCGGCCTGACGCCACACCTGCTCCGACTGCGGCTCGACACCCTCTTTGCCGTCGAACACGGCAACGGCGCCATCGAGCACGCGAAGCGAACGCTCGACCTCGACAGTGAAGTCGACGTGGCCGGGCGTATCGATGATGTTGATCTGGTTGTCGTTCCAGAAGCACGTCGTGGCAGCAGAGGTGATCGTGATGCCACGCTCCTGCTCCTGCTCCATCCAGTCCATGGTGGCTGCGCCATCGTGAACCTCACCGATCTTGTACGAGATACCGGTGTAGAAGAGGATGCGTTCGGTAGTGGTGGTTTTACCAGCATCGATGTGGGCCATGATGCCGATGTTGCGGACCTTGTTGAGGTCGGTCAGCACGTCCTGTGCCACGGAATTCATCCCGCCTTGTAAGTCGAAGAAGTGGGACTGGTCCAGCTTTGATGGTGATCAGGCCGGTCCAGGTACTCGGTACAACGCCGAAAGGATACGGAAAGTTTCGCCGCATCCTCCCGGCCGTAAGTCACCAGCGGTAGTGCGCGAACGCCTTGTTGGCTTCCGCCATCTTGTGGGTGTCCTCGCGACGCTTCACAGCGGCACCGAGGCCGTTGCTGGCGTCGAGCAACTCGTTGGCCAGACGTTCGACCATGGTCTTCTCACGACGAGCACGCGAGAACGTGACCAGCCAGCGCAATGCCAGCGTGGTGGAACGGCCGGGACGAACCTCGACGGGCACCTGGTAGGTGGCGCCACCGACGCGACGGCTGCGAACCTCGAGGGCCGGCTTGACGTTGTCGAGTGCACGCTTGAGCGTGACGACGGGGTCGGTGCCGGTCTTCTCGCGAGCCTGCTCGAGAGCCTGGTAGACGATGCGCTCGGCGGTCGACTTCTTGCCGTCGAGAAGGATCTTGTTGACGAGCTGCGTGACCAACGGGGATCCGTAGACCGGGTCGTTGATCAGCGGCCGCTTGGGTGCTGGGCCCTTGCGTGGCATATCAGCTCTTCTCCTTCTTGGCTCCGTAGCGGCTACGAGCCTGCTTGCGGTTCTTGACACCCTGGGTGTCGAGCGAGCCGCGAATGATCTTGTAACGCACACCCGGGAGGTCCTTCACACGACCACCGCGAACGAGCACCATGGAGTGCTCCTGCAGGTTGTGGCCCTCACCGGGGATGTAGGCGGTGACCTCTACCGAGCTGGTCAAGCGCACGCGCGCGACCTTACGCAGAGCAGAGTTCGGCTTCTTCGGAGTGGTGGTGTACACGCGAGTGCACACACCACGGCGCTGGGGACTGCCCTTGAGGGCAGCGGTCTTCAGCTTCGCAACCTTGTCGGTGCGACCCTTGCGGACCAGCTGGTTGATAGTTGGCATGAACCGGCTTTCTTCGTGTCGAAAATCAGGGATCTAGCAGTTGGAGCAAGAGAACACTGCTCCTCACCCGGTACTGCTGCTGCTCCAGTACTTCTACCGCGGGTCTCTTGCACCCCGCGGTCGGGTGTGTCGCATACCCCCACACGGCAGCCGAAACGCACGCTCGAAACTGAACATGAGCACGGCTGTACCTCGCATAGGCACACAGACGGACCGGCCAGGCCGGACACGACCCATAACGATACCCGGCGGCGCGGCCTCGGGTCAAAACGGTATCGGTTGTGCTATCTACTGAGGTTGATCGTCAGATCCATCAACGTTGTCGCCGCTTCGCACGGATCAGGGGACCCCGAACCGGGCAGATACTGCACCCACCACCCGACGACGCCCGAGTCCGGCGACCCTGCCGTCACCCCGCACGATCCGGGATCGTTCGGCGGTTGGGAGCGAATAGCCTTGCGGCCCTGCACCGTAATGTCCTCCACCGAGTACATCATCTTCTCGTTCGCGTCCCGTTCCGCACCGAGCGAACCGTTCTCGAACCAGTTGAAGGTCACCTTCACGATCCCGTTCGGGCCTGCCACGTCCCATCTGCAGATGGCCCCGAAGAAGCCCCGTTGAATGGCGTCGCCACCCACGGTTTCGGCTATGCGGTCGTCGGCGACGGCGTCGCACTCGGTGAGCAGATCCGTGAACGCCGAGTCGGTACCACTGTCGAACTGCTGAGCCGTAGGAGTGCCTTGGACGGTGGTGCTGCAGCCGGCCAGGAGCACGACACCGAGAGCAACGAACGCGCGTTTCATCGGGTGCGCTCGATGGTCAGTTCGGCGAGTTGCTGCGCAACATCGCAGGGGTCGGCCGTCGGTGGTTGATCACCGTAGGTAACAGACCAATGAATGAAATCCTTCCCGAACTCCACGCCCACCTCGCACAGATAGTTGTCGGTGGCCGCAGAGAAGCCCGGGTGACCGTCGATCTCGATGTCGTCGGCCGGTCGGCCGATCAGTTCCGAGCCCGAGCGTTCCCGTCCGATGGGACTGCCCCGGTACCAGGAAAAGCTGACCGACGGTCCGGCGAACCCGCTCACTTCCCACTCGCACCCGACAGAGTTGCGGGTGATCATCGCGAAGGCCCCGACTGCGAAGGTACTGCGCACATCTTCGTCGTCCACGGATCCGCACTGGCCGAAGAACGGGCCCGCGGCACCGGGATCCGCGGTGGTGGGACTTCGGCTGGACGACGGCTCGTCCCCGCCCCCGCACCCGGTGAGCAGAAGGCTGCATGCCACTGCTCCGAGAATCACTGGTGCGCGCATGTCCAGGACACTAATGGAGACCACCGACTCCGTCGTAGTGGCACGATTGGGTGCACGGGAATGCACTTAACCGCGCCTCTGGCGGCGGAGCCGCCGCCCTCGCCCACACAGCGCCTCAGTCGAAGTAGTCCCAGAACTGCAGCCACTTGATCGACGCGAACAGCGTCAGCGTGACGGCGTAGACGACCACCACAATCAACGCTCCGACGATGCTGACCTTGCGCGGGGCACCGTCGATCGGGTCGAGCCAGCTCCTGAACCACCCCGTGACGGCCGGCATGAAGAAGTAGGTCATGAGGCCGACGCTGAGGATCTGACTGAGCCACATCGACAGCCACGGCGGCGAGCCGATGTCGTCGAGCAGCGGCCCGACGAACCGGGACAGCGTCATCACCGTCGGATAGAGCACGAGCAGCACGAGCATCGCCGTCTTCCAGTCCGGCGTCACCTGCGTCTTGCCATCCTCGACGCGGACGATGGAACCGAACGGAGTGCTGTGTGTGATCACCGAGAAGTCGCCGGTGAGCTGTTTGCGAAGTTCCGGTAGCGCAGCACTGCGGACGTCGGACTGCATCCACGCCGACAGTTGCCGGTCCGTGCGGAACCGCAGCACCGACAACCACCTCGACGCCGAATCGCCGAGCACTGCGTCGCTCGGGCGTCCTGGACCGAGGAGTACTGCGCCTTCGAATCCGGAGAATCCCGCGCTGAGATCGACAAGCTCCTGCTGACTCCGTAGGAACTCGTCCTGCCTGCCGTTCGCGACGTCGTGCGCGATGATCCCGACCCCGGTCGACGGCGCACTTCCCTCGATGACGACAAGGTCGGTGCTGATCCGGTGATGGCCGTGCGCGTCGCCCTGACGGAGCAACCCGGCGCGCTCCGGGCTGTCGAGCCAGGCATGCAGATGCTCCTCGGAGTCGAAGGAGACAGCGGCCGCCCACTCGAAGTTCGTAGCGTCGGGGTGCGAGACGAGCGCGCTGTCGAATCCGGGGGCTCGCTCGGCAGCCGCCTGTAGCTCAGCTGCCCAGGATGCGAACGCCTCTCGCGTGTCCTCGCGGTGGAAGATGCTGACGGCGGTGGCCGGCGCGGTCAGCATCAGACCGCGTCTATGCGTCGACCCTGCACGTATACCTCGGTGATCGCAGGTTCTCGCATCGCCATCAGCAGCGCGAACAACATCTGGTCTCGGGCCATGTCCGGTTCCTCCGATCGAACGCCGCGGTCGATCAAGCCACCGAGCGGTGGCCATGCAGCAGGGTCGACGACGATGAAATCGGCCTCCTTGCCGTGATCGAAGTTGCCGATGCGGTCTTCCATGTCGAGTGCGCGAGCGCCTGCCAGGGTGCCGGTGAACAGCAGTTCGGCCGGATGGATCGACACACCGTCGTCGCCCGCCTCGGAAATATGCACCTTGAAGGCGTCGCCGAGCACTCGCGTCAGGAGAAACTCGTCACCGCCGCCGTAGTCCGACCCGATGGCGATGTTCACACCCGATGCGACCGTCCTCTTCCACGGCATGGTGCCCGAGCCGAGGAACTGCTGCGACGTCGGGCAATGCGAGATCGAGGTGCCGGTCTCGGCCATGCGGGCCAATTCGACGTCCTGGCAGTGGACCGAGTGGGCAAGGATGCTGCGCTTGCCGAGGAAGCTCTTGCCGCCGACCTTCGAGCCGGGGAGGAACTTCCCGTCGTAGGTGTCGAGGTACGACTCGACCTGATAGGTCTCCTTGGTCGTCGCAACTTCGCCTGTCCCGGGGCGGTCGTTCTCGTTGAGGTGACTGTGGAAGTACACGCCGCGATCGCGAACGGAGTCGTACAGATCGCCGAGGTTCCTCAGCGTCTCCGTCGTCACCGACAGGGAAAACCGCGGTACGACGGCAACGTGCAACTTCGCGGTGGCGACGTCGCCGGTGTCGGCCGCGTGCCACTTCTCGATCTCTTCCGACACGAGCCGAATCGCGTCCTCTTCGCTGGTGATCAGCGCCTGGGCGGAGTCGGGCCCGGTGGTCTGGACTCCGCGGCCGCTGACGACGCGCAATCCACGTCGCCGAGTCTCCTCGAACAACGAATCCTGCGCGTGCGGGAACGCAGATCCGAACACCATCGCCTGCGTGGTTCCGGCCGCAATGCGGCGATCGCAGAACGCTTCTGCGGCGTCGGCAGCGAACTGAGGATCCGCCAGCATCGATTCCGACGGGAAGATGCACGCGTTCAGCCACTCGAGCAGCTGACCGCCTCCATAGGCGTCGCCGGCGAACGTCTGCGGAAAGTGAACGTGAGTGTCGATGAATCCGGGGAGCAGAAAGCCTGGCCGATGGTCGACGACTATGCCGCTGTCCGGGGGAACGCGGTCGAACTCGCCCACGTAGACGATCACACCGTCATCGTCGACGACCAGCGCGCCGTCCGGGATCGACACCAGGGCGTCGGCGGCCCCGTCGACTGTCGGCGACCCTGCGATGTGGAAAACGTGTCCCCGGTGCACCCGGCTCACTGCTGTACCTGACTCACTGCTCTACCTGACTCACGATCAGAGCGAACCACGAGCGTCACGTTCGCGCTCGCCGAAGCCGTCAATTCATCCGCTGGCCGCGGCGATCTCACCCTTGTCGATCTTCAGGCTCGAATCGAGCACACCCGCCCACGCCCGCACGATTTCGCCGCGCCTGCGAGAGTCGTCACTCAGCACGTCGGCCAACCCGAGGCCGCGGGCCAAGTCGAGGGTGGCCTGCACCAGCCGGTGGGTCTGCGGATCACGATCGTCGACCCCCAGATGCTCGACGGCCATCCGGTGCGCGACACGGCCGAACTTGTCCTCCAACGGGAGCACACGTGCACGCATCTCCGGATCTGCCGCCGCTGCCGTCCATACCTGCAGCGCGGCCTTGAACGTCGGTCCTGTGTAGTACTCGACGAGCCGTTCGACGACGGCTTCTGTCCTCGCCAGACCCGGTGGCAATGCAGTGGACTCGCGGCGGGCGTCGTCCATCCGGGTGTCGAACATGTAGTCGAGCGCAGCCGTGATCAGGTCCTCGCGCGTCGGGAAGTGGTGCTGTGTCGCGCCGCGCGAAACACCGGCCTTCTCGGCGACGACCCCGACCGTCGTCGCACTCCATCCTTGATCGGCGAGCGAGGCAATGGTTGCTTCGAGCAGCCGCAAGCGCGTGGCCCTGCTCCGGTCCTGCTTGGGTTCACGCGCCGTCACCATCTTCTACTTCACTCCCGACTCCATTTTGCCCAGAAACTCAATGCTCCACACTCACCCACCTGGGTGGACGCTTCTGCAGAAAGGCCATCATCCCCTCCCGCGCTTCCTCCGATGCAAACAGGTTCGCGGAACGATCCGACAGGTCGGTACCAAGAGCATCGAAACTCGCGAGAATCGAGGCGGTCGTGAGCCGCTTCGACTCGGCGAGGCCCTGCGGCGATCCCTTGCGCAGCGCATCCAGCAGATCGCCGACGGTCGCTTCCGGGTCGGTGCTGGCCTCACTGATCAGGCCGATGGCCTCTGCCTCGTGTGCGCCGAACTTCTCCCCGGTGAGGAAATATCGGCTCGCGGCGCGGGGCGACATACGAGGCAGCAGCGTCAGCGACACGATCGATGGGGCGAGACCCAATCGCGCCTCTGTCAGTGCGAACGTTGCCTGTGGTCCGGCAACGACGATGTCGCATGCACCGACGAGACCCATGCCGCCCGCCCGAACATGTCCATCGATCTTCCCGACGACAGGTTTCGGGGTCTCGAGAATGGTGCGAAGCAACCCGAGCATCTGCGAAGTGCGGCCCTCGATCGAGCCCCCTGCCTCGGACAGATCCGCTCCTGCACAAAATGTTCCGCCGGTATGGGTCAGGACGATGGCGCGAACATCCGGGTTCTCGGTGGCCGCGTCGAGACCAGCGGTGAGCTCCTCCACGAGAACTGCCGACAGCGCGTTCCGGTTGTGCGGTGTGTCGAGAGTGAGCGTGGTGACCGCAGCATCGGTCTGAACCTGGACTGCCATCAGTAACTCCTGGGCAGCCCGAGCGAATGTTGCGACACGAAGTTGAGAATCATCTCCCGGCTGACCGGCGCGACTCGGGCAATGCGCGCCGCCCCGAGCATCGCGGCCAAGCCGTACTCCTCGGTCAGCCCAGCGCCGCCGTGTGTCTGAATCGCTTGATCGAGCGCCTTGATGCTCGCTTCCGCGGCTGCGTACTTGGCCATATTGGCCGCCTCCGCAGCTCCGAAGTCGTCTCCGCTGTCGTAGAGGACCGCAGCCTTCTGCATCATCAGCTTCGCCAGTTCCAGTTCGATCTTGACCTGGGCCAGTGGGTGCGCGATGCCCTGATGTGCACCGATGGGTGTCTTCCATACGGTTCGCTCGTTGGCATATTTCACGGCCGCATCCAACGCGTACCTCCCCATCCCGACGGCCATGGCTGCGCCGAGGATGCGTTCGGGGTTCAGTCCGGCGAACAGCTGCATCAGCGCGGCGTCGGCCTCGCCGACGAGCGCTTCGGCAGGAAGGCGAACATCGTCGAGGAACAGCGTGAACTGGTGGTCGGGTTCGATGATGTCCATCTCCATCCGAGTCTTGTGAAAGCCCTCGGAGTCGGTGGGGACGATGAACAGCGCGGGCTTCAGTTTTCCGGTCTTGGAATCCTCGGTGCGCGCCACGATCAGAACGGCATCGGCCTGGTCGACGCCGGAGATGTAGATCTTGCTGCCCTTGACGATCCAATCGCCGCCATCACGTCGGGCAGTGGTGGTGATTTGGTGCGAGTTGGAACCGGCGTCGGGTTCGGTGATGCCGAACGCCATGATCTTCGATCCGTCGGCGAGCGCGGTAAGCCACGTTTGCTTCTGGTCCTCGGTGCCGTATTTTCCGATGATGGTGCCGCAGATCGCTGGGCTCACCACGACCAAGAGCAAACCTGCTCCGTGCGCGGCCAGCTCCTCCTGGACGAGGGCGAGCTCGTAGATTCCCGCGCCACCGCCGCCGTACTCCTCCGGGAGGTTGACGCCGAGGAATCCGAGTTTGCCTGCCTCGTTCCACAATTCGGTGAGAGGCTCACCACGTCGGGCGCGGGGTAGGACGTAGTCGAGGTAGTTGTACCGCTTGCCGAGCGAGGACACGGAGGTCCGCAGACCCTTCTGCTCCCCGGTTTCGATGAAACTCACTGCTGCTCTCCTTCGGTTACCACTGCCAACACTGCACCGACTTCGACTTGCTGACCGGCGGTGACGTTGAGTTCGGACAGCACTCCGTCGGTCGGCGCGAAGACGGTGTGTTCCATTTTCATCGCTTCGAGCATGAGAATCGGCTGACCCGCTGTGACGGTGTCACCCTGGGCTGCAGCGACTCTGACCACGCTGCCCGGCATCGGCGCCAGCAGCGATCCAGCAGCCACGTCCTCGGTGGGATCCGAGAAGCGCGGGGTTCTGTTCAGCTGCACCGGCCCGAGCGAAGAGTCGACGAACACCTGGGACCCGTACCGGCTCACCGAGAACGCTCGACGGAGTCCGCCGTCGACGAGTACGACCTGGTTCGGAGTGTTCTCGACGAGGGTGACGCCGTCCAGATCCGTCGTCAGGCCGTATCTTCCGAGTGTGTACTCGACGGTGATGTCGTCGTAGTTCTTGCGCTGCGGTTGGGACGGAAGATTGCGCCATCCGCTGGGAAGTCCGCTGTTGACCCGCGCGTTCTCGCGATTGTGAGCCGCGTCGGCCAAGGCCGCAGCGAGCGCCGACAGTTGCAGATCCCGCCCCCGCACGGGCGACTGCGACAGAACGTCGAGGCCATGTGTGTCGAAGAACGCCGTGTCGGTATCCCCGGCAAGGAAGGCCGCGTGCTGAAGGACGTTCACAAGCAGGTCGCGATTGGTTTTCACCCCGTGGATCGTGGCCCTCTGCAGCGATCTCGCGAGCAGATTGGCGGCCTGCTCACGGGTAGGGGCGAACGAGATGACCTTCGCGAGCATCGGGTCGTAGTAGGTGCCGATGACGCTACCGGTTTCGATTCCGGAATCGACCCTGATTCCGGCCCTGTCGAGCACCTCGAACTTCGTTCCGGGGATGTCGAATCGGTGCACGATGCCGCTCTGCGGCTGCCAGTCCTGCGCAGGATCCTCGGCGTAGAGGCGAACCTCGATGGAGTGCCCGCGGGTCGCCGGTTGCTCGGCAGGCAGAGCTCCCCCGCCGGCGACGAGAATCTGCAACGCGACCAGATCGAGTCCCGTCGTACATTCGGTGACAGGATGCTCGACCTGCAGACGAGTGTTCATCTCGAGGAAGAAGAAGTTGCCCTTCTCGTCGGCCAGGAACTCTACGGTTCCCGCGCCCTCGTACCCGATCGCCTCGGTGGCGAGTCTGGCTGCGTCGAACAGCCGGTCCCGCATGCCGCCGATACGCTCGACGAGCGGCGACGGGGCCTCCTCGACGACCTTCTGGTGTCGGCGCTGAATCGAGCACTCGCGCTCCCCCACCGCCCACACCGTGCCGTGCCGATCGGCCATCACCTGGACCTCGATGTGGCGTCCCGTCTCGATGTAGCGCTCGATGAATACCGTCGAATCTCCGAAAGCCGACAGCGATTCGCGCTGAGCAGCTTCTATTTCCGTCTCCAGAGACGCGAGATCACGAACGATCCGCATACCGCGGCCACCACCGCCGGCAGAGGCTTTGACGAGAACCGGCAACTCGTTCTCGGTCACGTCCGCGGGATCGAGCTGGGTCAGCACCGGAACGCCGGCGTCGGCCATCATTCGCTTGGACTCGACCTTCGAGCCCATCAGTTCGATGGATTTGACCGGCGGCCCGATCCACGTCAGCCCGGCGTTCTGCACCTGTTGCGCGAAATCGGCGTTCTCCGACAGAAATCCGTATCCGGGATGAATGGCGTCGGCGCCTGCCTGGACCGCCGCGGCAATGACGAGCTCACCTCGCAAGTACGTCTCGTTCGACGCGTTGCCGGGCAGACGTACCGCGACGTCGGCGTCGCGCACGTGTGGGGAATCTGCATCGGCGTCGGAGAAGACCGCGACCGTTCCGATACCTTCCGCGCGAGCGGTGGCGAAGACGCGCCGGGCGATTTCGCCGCGGTTGGCTACGAGAATGCTGCTGACAGTCATGGCGTCACATCCGGAAGACGCCGAAGTTCTCGGTGCCTTCGATCGGGGCAGTGGCAATGGCCGACAGGCACATTCCGACTACCGTACGGGTATCGCGGGGGTCGATGACGCCGTCGTCGTACAGGCGCCCGGAGAGGAACATCGGCAACGACTCGGCTTCGATCTGGTTCTCGATCATCGATCGAAGTCCGGCGTCGGCCTCTTCGTCGAAAGCTTGTCCACGGGCTTCGGCGGCGGCGCGGCCGACGATCGAAATGACTCCGGCCAGCTGGGCGCCGCCCATGACGGCGGACTTGCTACTCGGCCAGGCGAACAGGAAACGGGGGTCGAAGGCTCGTCCGCACATGCCGTAGTGGCCGGCGCCGTAGGAAGCCCCGAGCAGTATCGAGATGTGCGGGACTTTCGAGTTGGCGACGGCGTTGATCATCATCGAGCCGTGTTTGATCATGCCGCCTTCCTCGTACTCCTTGCCGACCATGTAGCCGGTGGTGTTGTGCAGGAACAACAACGGCGTGTTCGATCGGTTCGCGAGCTGGATGAACTGTGTGGCCTTCTGCGATTCCTCGCTGAACAGGACACCGCGGGCATTGGCGAGGATGCCGATGGGATAGCCGTGCAGTTCCGCCCAACCGGTGACCAGCGAGGATCCGTACATGGGCTTGAATTCGTCGAAGTCGCTTCCGTCGACGATTCGCGCTATGACCTCGCGGGGGTCGAAGGGGATCTTCAGGTCGGTCGGGACTATTCCGAGTAGATCTTCCGGATCGGCGAGGGGTTCGATGACCTCGGCGCGCGGCTCCGGGCCCTTCTTCTTCCAGTTCAGACGCGAGACGATGCTGCGGCCGATTCGGATGGCGTCCTGCTCGTCGACGGCGAAGTAGTCTGCGAGGCCGGACTTTCGCGCGTGCATCTCGGCGCCGCCGAGGGATTCGTCGTCGGAGTCCTCACCAGTGGCCATCTTGACCAGTGGTGGTCCGGCGAGGAAGACCTTGGAGCGTTCCTTGATCATGACGACGTGATCGGACATGCCGGGAATGTAGGCGCCGCCAGCGGTAGAATTGCCGAACACGAGTGCGATCGTCGGAATGCCCTGGGCGGACAGCTGCGTCAGGTCACGGAACATACGGCCGCCCGGGATGAACACTTCCTTCTGGGTGGGTAGGTCGGCACCACCGGATTCGACGAGCGAGATGACCGGAAGCCGGTTCTGCGTCGCGATGTCGTTGGCGCGGAATCCCTTCTTCAGAGTCCATGGGTTGCTGGCACCGCCGCGAACCGTCGGGTCGTTGGCGACGATAAGGCATTCGACGCCGCTGACCACGCCGATTCCCATGACGGTGCTGGCGCCGACCGGGAAGTCGCTGCCCCAGGCCGCAAGTGGGCAGAGCTCGAGGAACGCCGAGTCCTCGTCGACGAGCAATTCGATGCGCTCACGGGCCAGGAGCTTGCCGCGCTTGCGGTGCCGTTCGATGTACTTCTCGCCGCCGCCGAGAAGTGCTTTGCCGTGTTCTGCGTCGATCTCCGCAAGTTTGGTGTTCATTGCCTCGGTTGCACTGGTGAACTGCTCCGATGCGGTGTCGAGGGTGGACTTCAGCACGCTCATGCCTGGTACCCCAATCGTTTTGCTGCCAGCCCGGTGAGTATTTCAGTAGCGCCGCCTCCGATGCCGAGGATGCGCATGTCTCGGTACTGGCGTTCGACTTCGCTTTCGCGCATGTAACCGAGTCCGCCGAAGAGCTGTACCGCCTGATTGGCGACCCACTCGCCGGACTCGACGGCGGTGTTCTTCGCGAAGCAGACTTCGGCGATGAAGTCTTGGTTCTCCTGCATGGACCGCTCGACGAGGGAGCGGGTGTAGACACGGGCCACGTCGATCTTGCGTGCCATCTCCGTGACGGTGTTCTGCACCGATTGCCGTGCGATGAGCGGCTTTCCGAAGGTTTCTCGATCACGGACCCACTGCAGAGTCAGGTCCAAGCAGCGTTGCGCGCTCGCGTAGGCCTGCGCGGCAAGGGCGATGCGTTCGGTGAGAAAGGCCTGCGCGATCTGCGCGAAACCGCTGTTCTCGACGCCGACGAGGTTGGCAACGGGCACCCGTGCATCGACGAACGACAGCTCGGCCGTGTCCGAAGCCCGCCAACCCATCTTGTCGAGCTTGCTCGTCACCTCGAAGCCGGGAGTGCCTTTCTCGATGACGAGGAGTGACACTCCGGCTGCACCGTCGCCACCCGTTCGTACCGCGGTGACGACGAAGTCCGCGCGGCATCCGGAGGTGATGTACGTCTTCGCGCCGTTGACGATGTAGTGGTCGCCGTCTCGGACTGCCTTCGTGCGTAGGTGACCCACGTCGGAGCCCCCGCCCGGTTCGGTGATGGCAAGAGACCCGATCTTCTCACCGGCCAGAGTAGGGCGGACCCATCTCTCGATCTGCTCGCGGTCCCCGGCAGCAACCAGGTGCGGCAGGGCGATTCCGCTGGTGAACAGCGACGCGAACAATCCGCCGGACGAGCCCGCCTGATGCATCTCCTCGCAGATGACGACGGCGTCGGCGAGATCTCCCCCGTCACCGCCGACCTCCTCGGGAAACCCTGCGCCGAGCAAGCCGAGGGCCGCCGCCTTCTTGTGCAGCTCGCGTGGGATTTCGCCGTCGGACTCCCACTGATTCATGTGCGGTGCGATGTCTTGTACGACGAAGCTGCGGACGGTCTTTCGCAGCTGTAGTCGCTCGGGGGTGGTCCAGATGGTCATGAGAGTTCTCCCTGAAATACCAGTGTTTCGGGAATGTCGATGTGGCGAGACCGCAACCACTCACCGAGCCCCTTGGCCTGGGGATCGAATCGAGCCTGCGAGGCGACGCCTTGACCGAGGATGCCCTCGATAACGAAGTTGACGGCGCGTAGGTGCGGTAGGACGTGCCGGGTGACGGTCAGTGCTTTCGCCTCCGGCAACATCACCTTCAGCTGATCGACCGTCAGTACTGCTGCCAGCCATGAGAATTCGTCGTCGGTGCGCACCCAGACGCCGACGTTGGCATTTCCACCTTTGTCGCCGCTGCGGGCTGCAGCGATGGTACCGAGAGGTACGCGAATAGTGGGTTCGTCCGGGCGCGCCTTCGGCAGTTCCGGTTCCTGAAGAGGTTCGAGTTCCTTCGTATCCGATGCCTGCGGCACGTCGCGACGGGTTCCGTCGGGCAGCACGGCGACGTGCGGTACCTCTGCGGCGTCGACGTACCCTGCAGTGAACACGCCATAGGGCGCGCCGTTGCCGGGGGGAGCCGTCAGCGAAAAACCGGGGTAGCTGGCGAGTGCAAGTTCCACTGCAACCGAAGAAAATTGGCGACCCACCATGTTCGGATCACTGTCCCGGGCGACGCAGCGCAGCAAAGCACTTGCAGTTTCCTCGGTGTCGGCATCGGGCTTGTCGGTACGGACCAGAGTCCAGTCCAGTTCGGTCGGCCGGGCCGGGAGCCAAGCTTCGAACTGCTTCTGTGCAAGTTCTGCTTTCGCGTCGATGTCGAGCCCCGTGAGGATAAGGGTGAACTCGTTGCGGAAGCCCCCGAGCGCATTGAGCGAGACCTTCAGTGTCGGCGGAGGCGGTTCGCCTTGCACACCGCTGATCCGGACGCGGTCGCTGGCGACCGTAGAGAGGATCGCCGAGTCGATGCGTGCGGTGACATCGGGATTGGCGTAGCGGCCCCCGGTGATTTCGTACAGCAACTGGGCCGTCACGGTCCCGACGCTGACCGCTCCGCCGGTGCCGTCGTGCTTGGTGATGACCGAGGAGCCGTCGGACTCTATTTCGGCGATGGGAAATCCGGGACGGCCCATATCGGGAATCTCGGTGAAGAACGAGTAGTTGCCGCCGGTGGCCTGAGTCCCACACTCGATGACGTGACCGGCCACAACAGCACCGGCCAGAGCGTCGTAATCTGTTCTCGTCCAACCG
Organism: Rhodococcus sp. FG69; assembly: GCF_057808915.1. Classification (NCBI taxonomy): domain Bacteria; kingdom Bacillati; phylum Actinomycetota; class Actinomycetes; order Mycobacteriales; family Nocardiaceae; genus Rhodococcus; species Rhodococcus sp. FG69. The sequence goes on from NZ_JBMDIX010000015.1 coordinate 101,304, forward strand.
AAATGATGAGCTGCAGGCCCGACGATGACCGAAGCATCGGTGACACGACCGGTCACCACGACGTCGGCGCCCGACTTCAAGCATTCCACGATTCCCCAGGAGCCGAGATATGCGTTGGCCGTCAACGGTGCGCCGAGGCCGAGTTCCTGGGCGCGGGAGAGAAGGTCGTCGCCTTCGACATAGGCGATCTTCGCGCCTGATCCGAGCTCGCCGAGAGCCTTCGCCAAGCCGCTGGGGTTGAGCCCACCAGCGTTGGCGACGATCTTCACTCCCTTGTCGAGCGCAAGCCCCAGGCAGTCTTCGGCCTGGCGTAGAAAGGTTTTGGCGTATCCGCGGGAGGCGTCCTTCATGCGATCACGGCCGAGGATCAACATCGTCAGCTCGGCGAGGTAATCGCCGGTGAGGTAGTCGAGTTCACCGCCTTCGAGCATTTCGCGCATCGCGGAGATGCGGTCTCCGTAGAAGCCGGAACAGTTGCCTATCCTCACGGTCATTGTTTGGGTCGTCCACTTCCGGGAGGGCCTGCGAAGGCTTGGGCGATGGTGAGCCAGTGCTCGGCATCGGCGCCGACGGCAGTGACGTCGAGGTCGTCTCGATGCGCCCGCTGGGTGACCAGCCGGCAGAAGTCCGCTGCCGAACCAGTGACACGCTGGGCGGCGTCCTCGGGACCCCAGGTCCACAGCTCACCGCCTGGGGAGGTGAGTTCGACTCGGAACGGCTCGGCCGGCGGAGTCTGCTGGTTGAGCGCGTACGCGAAGTCGCGGGTGCGCACGCCTATGTGTGCGACGCCCTTGATCCGGTCGGTCGGCTCGAGGACGACACCGAGCGCGTCGGCGACGTCCTGGCCGTGGGCCCACGTCTCCATCAGCCGCGCGGTCGCCATCGATGCGGCGCTCATCGGCGGCCCGAACCATGGGATCTTGTTCCCTGCCGGCACCGCCACGAGCGCGTCGGTCATCGCGTGACGACGCGAGCGCCACGTCGTCAACAGGTGTGGGTCGCGCGATTCTTCCTCAGCAGCAGTGTCGACGAAACCCATCGGATCGGACCATGCCTGTTTCAGCGCCACGTCGAATTCCGCGGCGGCGTCCGTATCGCCTGCCGCGCCCAATGTCGTCTGCGCGGCGACGTTGTCGGTCCAGGAGAGGTGCCCGATCTGATGGGCGACGGTCCACCCTTCGGCGGGAGTCGGTGTCGACCATTGCTGGTCGGTGAGGTCTGCAACCAGCGCGTCGAGGGCATCGCCTTCAGCGCGGAGGTCGTCGACGATGGAGTCGAGGTCGGCCATGAAGAAAGCTTCACATCGCAGACCGGAAAAAGCAAGCATGCCTGCTTGTTAATTTGGGACTCCGCCCCCAGTGGCACGTTTGAGTGCATTCCAGTGCACTTGTTCGTGCCACTACTGGAGGATCCATGTCACCTCACGTTTGCTTGACAGCGCTAACGTGCGTCGCGTGAAGTTCGCCGTAGCTGCCCCGCTGGTCCTCGTCGCCCTCGTGCTGACCGCATGTTCCTCCTCGTCCGAACCTGCGCAGGACGACGAAGCGCGCACGGTCCGGGTCGCCACGTTCAATGCAAGCCTGAACCGAGCGGTCGCGGGCCAGCTGCTCACGGACCTGAGCGGCGAGAACACTCAGGCCAGGGCGGTGGCCGACGTGATCACCGAGAATGCTCCCGACGTCCTCCTGATCAACGAGTTCGACTATTCCGTCGACGCTCTCGACGTGTTCCGCGACAACTACTTGGACGGCGCGTATCCGTATGCCTTCACCGCCCCGGTGAACACCGGTGTCGACTCGGGGCTCGATCTCGACGCGGATGGTGCGGTCGGAGGCCCGAACGACGCATACGGCTTCGGTCAGTTCCCGGGCCAATACGGCATGGTCGTTCTGTCGAAGTACCCGATCGATACTGCAGGGGTTCGAACGTTCCAGAACTTCCTGTGGAGGGACATGCCGAATTCACTGCTGCCACGGGACTATTACGGAGCGAACTCCGATTCTCTACGGCTGTCGAGCAAGTCGCACTGGGACGTGCCGGTGGACATCGATGGAAAAACGGTGCACATCCTCGCGTCCCACCCGACGCCGCCGTCGTTCGACGGTCCGGAGGATCGCAACGGCAAGCGAAATCACGACGAAATCAGGCTGACGGCAGACTACGTCGATGGCGCCGAATATCTGTACGACGACAACGGCGGACGCGGCGGGCTCGAATCCGGTGCGTCGTTCGTCGTGCTCGGCGATCAGAACAGCGACCCCGTCGACGGCGATTCCGTCGGAGGCGCAATTCAGCAACTTCTCGACAACTCGCGCGTCCAAGATCCGGCACCGACGTCGGAAGCCGGCGAGGGGAACGACACCGCCGACTTCTCCGACCCGACGCCCGGCGACCTGCGGGTCGACTACGCACTGCCGTCCGATGACCTGACCGTTTCCGGGTCGGGGGTCTACTGGCCCGCCGGCGCCGAACACCCGTCGGACCACCGCATGGCGTGGGTGGATCTGGAGATCTGACATTCTCGAGCAATGAACGATCTCCGCACAGCAGAGTCTTGCGTTTCCATGACAATTGCGGGATTCGCTTGTCGCGTCGGTATTTTCAGGCGCCCACCGCGTTGCTTCGCGAATACCGAATGGGCACCGAACCGCTCCCAGTCGCCGGGTTGCGCCAGGGCGAGTGTTGCGTTGCATCAACGCGGCAGCACCGACCGGCACCGCAGCGTGAGGGTCGACCATCAACCGCGTGATCCACGGCGCATCCTCGGGGTTGTGCGATATCTGCTTTTCTCATCCGCCACAGGCCACGACATTCAGCACCCGCCAGGTCGGCGACACGTAGTCGAGTGTGAGCGCCGCAGACTCGCCTGCTGCCAGCGTGTGCACAACGCATGCTGGGACAAGATTCAAGTGGAGTGGCGACCGTTTGGGCACGGGGCTCCCAAGGCTTGGCTGCAATCGTCATTCCCAAAATAGTGCGACTCCCACCGAACCGGCGCGAACGATCCACAAGGAATATCGGTCACGTATCCGCGTGACTAATTTCGTACGCATTTCAGCGTGCAATTCGTCGACGTCCCCGCCCAGTCACTGCAGGGTTACGAGCGCTGCGCATTTCGGCTAACCTCACTCAACTTGTCGGTGCCATCGTGTATGGCATCAACTCCAGTCGATGATGGTATGCCGCAACAGAATTGCCTTGACCAGACCAAATCCAGTCGGTACTATCGAACATAGTTTCGAACCAGCATCCGGAATCATTGGTCGGGGGACACAATGCCAGGAAGTCTCGCGGGCGCATTCGCCGCCTACGCAGGACCGCAGAAAAGCCCGTCATCGATCGATCCCTACTGTCCGAGAGCTCGGATGTGGCAGTCATCGAGAATCAAGCCTGCGCGCGCAAAGTCGCTCTTGCAGCTACCATCTGGGACTCGTGCATTCACCAGACCATTCAGATCGGCGAACATCTCACCGACGCCGGAAACTACGCGGCCTCCGAAATCGCAGCCGTGCTGGGCTGCTCGAAAACTGTGGCAGACACCTACGCCGAGATCGGAATGGACCTACGCCTGCGCTTCCCGGCCATCAGAGCAGCCTTCGAGTCCGGAGAGCTCGATCTTCAACGAGTGCGCGCGATCTACCGCGTCACCAATCCCTATAGCGTCGACGCCGTCGAACGCGCCGAAGCCGAGATCCTCACCGCCGCCACACGTCTCTCCCCCGGACCCCTCGCCACCGAGATCGACGCCATCATGCATCGCTGTGCGCCAGAAGAAGCTGCCGAACTCCGCAAGGACCTCACCAGGTTGACCGGAGTGCGGTACCGCGACAAAGACATGATCGCGACAATCGAGGCGAACCTAGAGGCAGCCGACGCCGCGGCATGCTGGCAACTGATCAACGAAATGGCAGACACCCTCTGTCCCAGAGACCCCCGAACGCGCGGACAACGCCGCGCCGCCGCCCACACCGCCCTCATGCGCCGCGAAACGTACGTTGCCTGCACCTGTGAGCCCGACGGCGATCACCCCTGCACCGCGAACCCCGTACTCCCCGAACGCCGCCAACCCCTCACCAACGTCACGATCGACATCGACACCCTCCTCGGACTCGCCGACCTTCCGGCGTACCTCGCCGGCCACGGTGACATCGACGCCGACTACGCCCGCGAACTCGCGGAAAACAGTGACCTCCAGATTATTCTCACCGAGGCACTCGACCTCGCCCGGGAGCTAGGACTCATCGCCAACAGACCCGCTGACGATAGCGCCGACTGCTCCGCTGGACCTTCCGAAACTGCCTCCAGCGCAGCCGGAACGACCACAGCCGCAGCCGACGACAGCGCAGGCCAGGGCACCGACAGCGACGGCGGCGGCACCGACAGCGACAGCTACAGCCAGGGCGACGACGAACCGACGGAAGACGTGGATCTCGAGGCTCAGAGCGCGAACCGTCCCGCGGCACACCTGACGTTCAACCCACTCGGACGAGGACGACGACGCCGAGGGATGAGGTTGCCGAAGCCCGCGCCCTCCCCCACACCCACCCGAACCGACGTTCCTTCCGGACCGCACGAGGGTCGCTACACACTAATCGCTGCGCTCGAGCAAGCCATCGCAGCGGATCCAGCGTTGGCCATCGCTCTGTACCCGAACGGACACGGCGGGTTCGACGCACCGCCGCTCGGAGCTCTGCTCTACCGTCCAGGTGCTCAGTTGGCCGAGCTCGTCCGTCAGCGAGACCGCACGTGCCGCCATCCCGGCTGCCACGTCCCCGCATCGAATTGCGAAATCGACCACGTCATCCCCTTCAACCACCGCAACCCCTCGCGAGGCGGCTGGACCATCCTCACCAACTTGCACTGCCTCTGCAAATATCACCACTCACTCAAAACCATGGGTGCGTGGACACCAACCATGCTCGCTGGCGCGGCGGAGTATTGGGAATCCAGCTCTGGGACGACCTCAGTCACAATTCCGGGAAACGCCTACGGTACAACGAATTTCGCCGGGAAGTCACTGATCCCCCATGTGCCGCGCAAGCGCAGACCGGAATTCGCGACCGAGCCGGTGACTACGGCGGAACGAGCCGCTACGGCAGCGTCGACTGCACCGGCAGCGACCGGATCCGGAACTCGATCCGGGGCCGCGGCTGGAAAGCCTGCGGGGAAGGCTGCAGCTGGGAAGCCTGCCGCTGATACCGCTACGCGAGCCACCACCCGCGACCGAAACCGACCGACCTCGCCGAGGGTCTCAGGCAAACCGGCCGAGACCGAAAGGGGCAGGAGCGAAACAGGCAGGAGCGAAACAGGCGGAGGCGAAGCCAACGCCAAGCGACCTCGGATACAGCTCGAACCTATCGTCGAGTGCAACGCATCGATGGGAATCGCCATAGGTCTGACTGTGGGCTACCAGATCAGCCGGTACAGAGGAGACGCGCCATTCTGACCTATTCGAGGACACGTGCAGTGCCGGTAGCCGAACGGAATTCCCCTGCTTCACGCGTGGCTGCGTTCACCACTCGTACGAAGCAGGGGACCTCGCGGATGTGCTCAGCCGGTGTAGCCGCTCATGTCGTAGATCGTGACGCCGTCGACAGTGGTTGCGGTGAAGTTCGCGGCAACCCACTCGGCGATTTGTGTGGAGACGTTTTCGGAATCGTCTCCGGTCGTGGGACCGCTCATTCCGCCCGAGATGTAGTACTTCACTTGGTGATCGCTGACGTACGAGATGAACTGGTCGAGCGTCGGGGCAGGGTCACCGCTCCACCCACCGATCGCGATCACAGCAGTGTCGGTCGCGAGCTCATACGTCGCCGCGGTCATCGAGCTGTTCACCGCCGCCGACCACTTCGTGTCCGCAGACTCGAGAAGAGCATTCACCTCGTCGCTGGATTCCGCATTCATTCCACCGCCCATGCCACCGGCCATGCCGTCGGCAATGTCGCCACCCATCGCCCCGCCCATCTCGCCGGCCATATCGACACCCATATCGCCACCCACATCGCCACCAGCCGCGTCTCCGGTCGGCATGTCGCCGGTCGGCATCTCCCCTCCCATGGGAGCCTGGCCACCGCCGCCCATCCCGGAGTCCGAGACCGCGCCCTCCGGGCCAGCAGTAGGAACGGATCCGCCGTGCGCGGTGGCGGACGTCGCCACGGCGTACGACACGCTGCCACCGAGCCCTGCGAGCGAACCGACGATGACGGCTACAGCCGCGAGCTTCCGATAGCGCCCAGCGCCAAGAATGAGCACCGCAGCGATCACGGTTCCGGCAAGAAGGATCCACTTCAGAGCTGGCAACCACTCTGCGTTGCGCTGCAACAGAACCCACGACCAGATGCCGGCAGCCAGCATCATCGACGCAAGCCCCGCCCTGCCGAAGATCGACTCACGCTTCGACCACAACGCATACCCACCTGTACCGATGAGTCCAGCGATGGCGGGAGCCAGCGCGACCGTGTAGTACGGATGAATCGTCCCGGACATGTAGCTGAATATCAGGCCGGTGACCACGAACCATCCGCCCCACAGGATGAGCGACGCACGAAGCAGATCAGTACGAGGAGCACGTCCCCGAGCGATCAGCCCGAACACCAGAGCAACGAGTGCAGCCGGAATCAGCCACGAGATCTGAATGCCCATCTCGTTGCCGAACAGTCGATCGAGACCTGTGCTTCCACCGAAGCTGGAACCTGCCGGAGCATCGCTCATGAAGCCGCCCCCACCGCCGCTACCGCTGCTGCCCCCGAAGATACGGCCGAGACCGTTGTACCCGAGCACCAGATCCATCACGGTGTTGTCGGTGGAGCCGCCGATGTACGGACGAGCGCTCGCAGGCCACAACGCGACCGTCAGGACCCACCATCCGGCGCCCGCGATCAGCGCGGCGAACGCCCCGATGAGGTGGAGCAGACGGGCACGAAGCCGAACATGGCCTGCGACAAGATACGTGAGTCCGAACGCCGGAAGCACCAGCAAACCCTGCAGCATCTTCGTCAAGAAGGCGAAACCGAGAGCAACCCCGGCGAGAGCAAGCCACATCGCTGCACGACGACCGATCCGAGTCTGGAGCGACCTCACGACGAAGTAGCCGCCGATGGACATCAACAGCACCAGCAACGCGTCGGGATTGTCGAACTTGAACATCAACGCCGCAGCAGGAGTCGCCGCGAGGACTGCGCCCGCAAGCAACCCGGCAGTGGGAGTAGCCACTCGCTTCACCGCTGCGTACACGACAGCGACGGCACCGACACCCATGAGCGCTTGCGGCACGAGGAGGCTTGCGCTCGAGAATCCGAAGATCCGCGCCGAGAGCCCCATCACCCACAGCGATGCAGGAGGCTTGTCGACGGTGATGAAGTTCTCCGAATCCAGCGAACCGAAGAACCACGCGGTCCAATCCTTCGAACCAGCCTGAGCTGCAGCCGCATAGAAGGTATTGGCATAGCCGCTCGCCGTCAGGTCCCAGAGATAGAGGACTGCAGCGGCGGCGAGCAGGGCGGCGAGGAGTGCAGTGTCGCGGTTCAGCGAAAACCGGCGCGTGCGTCGATGCCTGGAAGGTGGACTCGCAGGCTGAGGCGGCAGAAGCGTAGTGGTCACGGTGATCCTATTCTCGAAGATGTCGACCACCAGCGTGACTGCCGCGACCTCACGGACCCTGGGAGCGCGCTCGAGGGTTCCTGTGAAGTCATGCCCTCCTGATCGGTGCGAAAGTCTGCACCGCATCGTGAACGAGGAAGTCCAGCAGGAGTGCATTGCACAACTCCGGCTTCTCCACGAGCAGACCATGCGAGGTGCCGGGAACTATCGCCAACTCTGCTCGCTTCGACCTGGCGTAGAACTCGGACGCATGTTCGATCGTCACCTCGTCGTCATCGCCGATCATCACCAGGAGCCGAACGTCCATCTCACTCAGTTGCTCCGGCGTCACGGCCGGCCCTGTGCGATGCATATCGTCGAGTTTGCGAGCCACGACGGGGTAATGATCGGCCCCGTCGGGCGAGATCTCCCCGTACATGTCGACGAGAAACTGCGGCGTCGCCTGATCAGGATCGGACACACCCCCGCCCCAACCATCACGATGGAACACCCCGGCGACGCACGCGAGTCGTTCCACGAGGTCGGGCCGTCGCAGAGCCACCAGCAGAGCGACGACCGCACCGTCGCTACAGCCGACGAATCTGGCCGGACCGCCGACCACGGTCTCGACGAATGCGATCGTGTCGGTGGCCATGTCGTCGAACGTCATCGGACCCGGGGCGTCCGGGGTGCGGCCGTGGCCTCGTCGCTCGGGAGTGAAGACGCGGAACTGCCGCGTCAGAGCGACGAGGTTCGGTTCGAGCGCTCGTGAATCGACGCCGCCGGGATGCAAGAACACCAGCGGCTCGCCCTCACCGTCTTCGCCGTACCATGTGTCGACCGGGCCGAGTTGCACACGTCTGTCCATGCAATCGAGACCTCACCGACGGTCGAAACTAATCGCTCACACGCCGTCCAACGGCGAGATTCTCGAGACATAGATGCTCGACCTGTAGTCGTGACAGGCAACGTACGACGCATTACCGCCACGCCGGTGTCGAGAATCGGAAATAATCCACGGATTGTGCCCCGCGATACTAGCGCCGAAAGCCGCGACACCCATCCGACGCTGCGACGCGTCGTCCGGCAGCAGCGCCTCGTCGAGAACGGCGGCAGCCGACTGCCCCGCCACACCCGAGTGAAAGAGACCGAGCGATGACGGCCCAGGAGGCTCGCAGCGTCGCCGTCCGCTACGGCCTCGGGCTGGTCGCCCTCAACGTTTTCGCCGCCGTGCAGGTCACGTTCGTCGTGGCCCTCCTGGCGCGCTCGGAGACAGCAACCGTGAGCAGTATTCTGACCGATCCGGGCTTCAGCGCGTTTCGGTGGGTAGTGCCGCTCGGCGTCTCCACGGGAGCGATCGCAGGCGCGCTGCTGATCGTGCCGACGCTGAGGTGGATCGCGAGCAGCAGCGTTCCGACGGCAGGTCAGGCGCGACGCGCAGTACGAATACCGCTGCATCACACAGCTTCACATCTCGCACTGTGGCTTGGATTCGGGTTCGCGCTCGCATTTCTGACCCGCGGCACAGAGCGAGACATCACTATTCTCGTCATCGTCGGCACGATCTTCGGCGCGGTGACGACGGCCGGAACCGGGTACCTTCTGACCGAACGCACACTCCGCCCGGTCTCCGCGCGGGCATCCACCGCCCTCCCGCAGGCGCGTCATGAACTGAGTGTGCTTGCCCGACTCGTCATCACCTGGGTCGTGTGCACGGCGTTTCCGGTATCTGCGATCACCCTGATCGTCATCGCCCATTCCACCGGCACACCCGTCGAGATCGCGGCCCCTATCGAACTTCCGATACTCATCGTGTCGGCGATCGCCCTCGGTACCGGACTGAGAGGGACGATCCTCGTGGCCAGGTCGGTATCCGATCCGGTCGGCGAGGTGAGCGCGGCAATGGCCGAAATCGAGTGCGGCAACACCGAAGTCGAGGTGCCCGTGTACGACTCGTCCGAGATCGGTGATCTGCAACGCGGATTCAACGCCATGTCCACCGGACTCACCGAACGCGAACGACTACGAGATCTGTTCGGACGACACGTCGGCACGCAGGTCGCCTCGCGTGCACTGGAGCAATCCGACTTTCCTCGCGGCGACGTCCAATACGCGGCAGTTCTGTTCATCGACCTCGTCGGATCCACTACTTTCGCCGTCGACCATCCGCCCGAACGCATTGCCGAGGCGCTCAACGAGTTCTTGGCAATCGTCGTCGACACCGTGGACGCGAATCTCGGCTTCATCAACAAGTTCGAGGGCGACGCCGCACTGGCGATCTTCGGCGCACCGCAGCAGATCGACGATCCTGCCGCGGGTGCGTTGCGGGCAGCAAGGACGCTCCGCGTGGCTCTGAGATCGCTCGACTCGATGGACTTCGGAATCGGCGTCGCCGCCGGTCAAGTCTTCGCCGGCGACATCGGCGCAACCCAGCGGTACGAATACACCGTCATCGGTGAACCGGTGAATTGCGCGGCCCGACTGTCGGACCTCGCCAAGAGTGAACCCTCGCGGGTGCTCGTCGCCCAGCACGTGGTCGACAGCGCGGACGCCGACGAGGCGCAGCGCTGGCGAGCACTGGACCCGGTGGTCCTGCGAGGACTCACCGAAGCCACTACCATCGCAACAGTCCGCTAGCGGTCCCGGAACCGCTGCAGAATCTCTCGCATCGTGTGCGGATAGATGCCTTCCTCGGCCAACTGTCTGCGGGTCTTTCGGCGGGTGACGATCAATCCTGTGATCGCGACGATCCACACCGGATACTGCGCCAGGAACGCGACCCTGAACGCATCGAACGTGTAGCCGCCGAGTGCACCGAGTATCCACCCGATGGACGCGATGACGAGAAGTGAGGCCAGGAATCCGCCGATGTTGACCATTCCCTGCGCGGTACCGAGATTCGCGCTCGGATTGAACGTCCGGGCGTAGTCGAATCCGATGACCGAGCCCGGTCCACCCACCGAGATCACAACGACGAGGACCACCAGCAGCCACAGCGGCGCCGGGCCGGGTAACGCGAGAACGATTCCCCACATCGCTGCGTTGCTGATCATGATCGCGAGCACCATCCACGATCGACGCATCGGATAGCGTCCGGTGAGGATCCCCAGTCCGATCCCCGATACGATCGCGGATACCACCGAAATCGACAGCAGTACACCGGCTGTCGACGTCGACAGGCCCTGTGCAGAGGTCAGGTACGGTATCCCCCACAGCAGCGCGAACACCGTGATGGAGAACTGCGTTCCCATGTGGCTGAAGAAGCCGAGCCGGGTTCCCGGACGTTTCCAGACCTGGCCGATCGCGGCGAAGGTCTCGCGCATCGACGTGGGCTTCTCGACGATCTCCGTTCCGGGTGGCGCGTCCCGGATCAGCGCAAGCACCAGCACGAATGCCACGAGACCGAGCGACGCAGCACTGCCGAATGCGAACGTCCACCCTGGACCGTTGAGCAGCATCAGGAACGGAACTGCGGAGAGGATCTGTCCCATCTGACCGAGAAGACCCGTCAGCTGCGACACGATCGGCACCTGCCGTGGCCCGAACCAGCGCGGCACCAGACGCAGAACCGAGATGAAAGTCAATGCGTCGCCGACACCTACCAGTGCCCGCGCCGCGACTGCCAGCGGCAACGACTCGGTGACAGCGAGCGTGATCTGCGCGACGGTCATCAGGAGTGCGCCGGTGGCGATCATCTTCCGCGATCCCACCCGGTCGAGAACCACCCCGGCCGGAATCTGCATCGCCGCATAGACGACGACCTGCAGTACGACGAACGACGCCAACAACGATGGGCTGATCGAGAATCGGTCTGCGGCCTGCAGGCCGGCGACGCCGAACGCAGTGCGGTGCAGAACGCCGACGATGTACGCGAACACGCCGACACCCCAAACCACCCACACAGTTCTCACTGCAAACATTCTGCCGGGTGGGTTGTGGAAGGATCGCACCCGGCGGTAGGCAGCGACAAGAAAGTGAGTTCAGCACATGACCGGCTACATCTTGGTACTCAACGGACCGAACCTGAACATGCTCGGTACCCGCCAGCCCGAGGTGTACGGGCACGAGACGCTCGCCGACGTCGTCGCCCTGTGTGAGAAGACCGCCGCGGCGCACGGCCGGACAGTGCGGGCCGAGCAGTCGAACCACGAGGGCCAGATCATCGACTGGATCCATGAGGCACGCGGCAAGGCGTCGGGAATCGTCATCAACCCCGGCGGATTGACCCACACGTCCGTCGCGCTACGCGATGCCCTCGTCATTCCCGAGGTGCCGGTCATCGAGGTTCACATCAGCAACGTCCACGCTCGCGAGGAGTTCCGTCATCATTCGTTCGTCTCGCCCATCGCGAGTGGCGTCATCGCCGGCCTCGGAATCGCAGGCTACGGGTACGCGGTCGAGAGGCTGATCGCACTCAGCTAGAGCTCAGGTTCAGCCGCCTATGCTGGTCCGAGGACACCTCTCGGCGACCAAGGGACTCTTTCGGTGAGCAACAACAGCAAGAAGAAGGCGCAAGCGGCAGCGGCGGCACTGCACGGTAAGAAGGACAAGCAGCGTCGCACACTGATCCAGGTCGCCGTCGCGGTCGTGCTCATCGCCCTGATCGCCGCCATCGGGTTCAGTATCGCGGGGAAGGACTCGGACACCACGGCTGTACCAGCGTCCGCGCCGTCGTCGGTCACCGGGGACGGTGCGATTCGTATCGGCGATCCGAACGCGTCGGTAGTCGTCACTGTCGTCGAGGACTTCCAATGCCCGGCGTGCAAGCAGTTCGAGGCGATCAGCGGCGACACCCTGTCCGAGCTGGTTGCCGACAACACGATCGCGGTGGACTACAAGCCGATCGCGATTCTCGACCGCATGTCCTCGACCAACTACTCCACGCGCGCAGCCAACGCGAGCCTGTGCGTCGCCGACGCCGACATATCGGCGTGGCCCACCTGGCACAAGGCCATGTTCGAGCAGCAGCCCACCGAGGGTGGCGCAGGTCTGAGCGACGACGACCTTCTCGGTATCACACAGTTGGCGAATATCGACGGCCCGGACCTGTCCAGTTGCATCACCGACGGGACCTACACCGACTACGTGGCGAGCCAGACTCAAAGCGTCCTCGACGGCGGCGTCACCGGCACCCCGACCGTGACGGTCAACGGTGAAACCGTGTCGAACCCGACGCCGGACGGCCTGCGCGCAGCCATCACAGCCGCGCAGTGAAAGCGAGCAGAACCACAGCGTGGGTCCTGACGGTCGGCGGGTTCGGAGGACTTCTCGCCGCACTGGCGCTGACAATCGAGCGTTTCAAGCTGCTCGAGGACGCGTCGTACGTGCCGTCGTGCAGCTTGAATCCGGTGTTGTCCTGCGGATCGGTGATGACGACCGATCAGGCAGCACTGTTCGGATTCCCGAATCCCATCATCGGAATCGTGGCGTTCACCGTCGTCGTGGTCACCGGGGTATTGACGCTGGCGCGGATCGAACTGCCGCATTGGTTCTGGCTCGGGCTGTCCCTGGGATCCCTGCTGGGCGAGGTCTTCGTCCACTGGCTCATCGTGCAAAGCCTGTACGAAATCGGTGCCCTGTGCCCGTACTGCATGGTGGTCTGGGCGGTGATGCTGCCGATATTCATGGTGTCTCTGTCGCAACTGGTCGACCCGGACCATGCGGGCACTGTCCCGAAGCTACTGCTCGAGTGGCGTTGGACCATTGCGGCGGTGTGGTACGCCGTGGTGATCGCGCTGATCGGCATCCGATTCTCCGACTACTGGTCGACCCTGTTCTAGAGAACTGCCGTCGCGTCGATTTCGATCAACAGTTCGTCCAACGCGAGACGTGACACCTCGACGACGGTCTGCGCGGGCCTCATCTTCGGAAACAGCTCACCGAGGATGCCGGTGTAGGTGTCGAGATCGTCCAGATCCACGAAGTACACCGTCAGCTTGACGACGTTGTCGAGCGTGCCGCCCGCCGCCTCGAGGATCAGCCGGATGTTCTCGAACGACAATCGGATCTGTGTCTCGACATCACCGACGCCCTCGAATCGTCCGTCTGCGGTGATGGCCGTCTGCCCGGACAGGTACAGCGTGCGAGCGGAATTCGCGACGACGATGCACTGGGACAGCAGCTGAGCGCCGGGGTCCCATACCGTCTCCGGTGACACCAGGTACTTGTCGATGACGGGCCTTCCGAGTCTGTCGTGGTCGAGTCGACGCCAGCCTATCGCGCGACGAGCCTTTGTGACCCAACACAATGCGACACCCGGTAATCCGCCCCACGGAACGATCCGGCAGTGCATGATGATGTGAGTCAGCTCACTACAGTGAGTCGGCGTCGTACGTCGGGGCGGGAAATTTCAGGCACCAGGAGTTGTTACATGGCAGGCGATCCAATCGCAGTCATCGTTGCCGTACTTGTGTCCGCAGCAGGAGCAGCAGCAGGGACCGACCTTCCGCCGCCCATCCAGGACGGTGCCGCAGGGGTCGCCGCCGCAGCCGAGGAGGCCGCACCAGGCCTGCAAGAACAGCTCGACGGTCTGCTGGACACATTGCCGGAGGCTCAACGCGACACAGCGGACGTGATGCTCGACAACGCAGCAGCTGCAGTCGAAGACGCCGCGGAACCATTGTTGCCGCCCACCGAAACCGAAGAAATCGACCCTCCCGACGAGGCAACGCCCGCTGCGCCCGAGTCGACGACGCCCGTGGTGACCCCGGTGGTCAGCAGTCCGACTTCCACCATCACCTCGCTCGGGGCAGTGATTCCGAGTAGAGCCGGAACCGTCCAGTTCGGAACCTCCACTTTCTCGCTCGGCGACCTCGCGTCGCAGACAGCGTTCATGCCGGCAGCCGAAGCGCTTCGCCGGGCGCTGTTTCCCGGAATGCCCGCTACGTTCACCGGCGTATCGAGCTCTCCTATCGGAGCGATCACGGCCTTCGTACCGTGGCTGATGAAGGCCGGAGCCATCTGCGACGGGGTGAAGGCCCCCACAATCGCCGCTCTGTACGCCGCCGAGAACGGATTCCGTTACGGCCCGACAGCTCCCGTGTCCTCCAGCGGCGCCCGCGGACCCGGCCAGTTCATGCCGGGAACCTGGCAGACGTACGGCAAGGACGCCGACGGTGACGGGATCGCCGACGTCAACGGGATCGCCGACTCGGTGATGGCGTCGGGAAATCTGTTGTGCGACATCAACAAACAGGTGTCGAGGTGGAAGTCCGAAGGGCGGGTCTCCGGCGACACCCTGGACCTGACCATCGCAGGATACAACGCAGGTGCCGGCGCTGTTCTCCGATCGGGCGGAATGCCTTCGGGAACACCCGATTACGAGAATCAGACAAAGCCGTACGTCGCGAAGATCAGGGCGACGGAGATGCAGTTCGCCGGCATCCTCAACCCGCTCTCGACGCTCGACCTTGCAGCCATCGGCGGCCGTGCCGTCAATTCGGCCATGGACTACCTCGGACTGCCGTACGTGTGGGGAGGCGGCAACATCAACGGACCGTCCGGTGGCGGCTTCGATTGCTCTGGTCTCACCTCGTACGCAGTCTTCAAGGCATCCGGCGGCACCGTCACGCTTCCGCGCACGTCGGAGACGCAATGGAACGTGGGCACCGAGATTCCATTGGCGATGGCGCAGCCAGGAGACCTGTTGTTCGGCAACTGGCAGGCAGGCGGACCCGGTCACGTCGCCATCTACGCAGGCAACGGCCAGATGGTGCACGCTCCGACGTTCGGCGACGTCGTTCGGATCGGCCCGGTGTTCGACGGAATGAAGGCGCGTCGAGTGCTCTGAGGAGACGGGCAGGTAGGTTCTAGGCGATGGACCCTGCCGAACGAGGGAGCACACCTGTGGCCAGCGGAACCCGCACCGAACCACTGAGCTTCGACGACCCACTGGCCCCTGCCCCACCGGCGGGGGAAGGCTTCGAGACCGGCTGGACCGTACGCACCGGCGACGTCGACCCCGACAACCGCCTCAGGTTCGACGGAATCGCCCGCTACCTGCAGGACATCGGTTCGGACAACCTGGCGGCCACACCGCTCGGCGAGACGGATCCGTTCTGGATCGTGCGTCGGACGGTGGTCGACGTCCACACCCCGGTGAAGTTCCCCGACCGAGTACACATGCGACGCTGGTGCTCCTCGATGTCGACGCGGTGGTCCAACATGCGGGTGGACATCACGACCGACAAGGGCGCGTCGATCGAGACCGAGGGCTTCTGGATCAACATCAGCGCAACCACCGGGATGCCGACCCGCATCAGCGACGAAGCGCTGGGCTTGCTTGCCCGCACCACCGAGGAACATCGCTTGCGCTGGAAGGCATGGCTCACCGAGCCTGTGCCCGCGCAGTCACATACCGATGTGCAATTTCCGTTGCGCGCCACCGACATCGATTCGTTCAACCACGTCAACAATGCGGCATATTGGCACGCGGTGGAAGAACTGCTCGTCGACCGGACCGACCTGCTCAGCGTTCCCCACCGGGCCGTCATCGAATACCTCTCCCCCATCCTCGCCGGTGAGCACGTCAGCATTCGACATCGCTACGAAGGCGGGGCACTGACGATGTGGTTCGTGGTCTCCGGCGTCGCGCGGTGCGTCGCGAAGGTCGCCCCGAGAGCCTGACGGTCGAGCTTGCCGCGCGGCGTCCGCGGCAGGCCGTCGAGCACAAGGATGCGCGACGGCATGCTCGGGCTCGGCAGAGTCGCACGCAATGCGCGACGGACCTCCTCGACGGACGGTCCATCCGAATCGACCACCACGGCCAACGCAGGCGCTTCTCCCATCCGCGCATCAGCTACCGCGACGACAGCGGCCTCGTCCACACCTGGAATGGCCAGTGCAGCAGCCTCGATCGGCGCCAGTTCGACGTTCAAACCTGCCCTGATCAACGTCTCGGAGTCCCGGCCGAACAGCGTGAGAGCACGGCCACCCATGTCCCCGTGCAAATCCTCGAGGCTTCCCCTATCCCCGACCGTCATCCACCCGTCCACCGGCCCTCCCGAGATTCCGCCACGGGTGAGATAGCCGTCGAACAGCATGTCGCTCCGAACATGGACGATTCCATCACGGATCTCTGCGTCCACACCGTCGAACAACGTCCCAGCGCCCGGATCGACGCCGCGGTCGTAGGACACGAAACTCAATTCCGACGCGCCGTAGAAATGCACCAACGACGCGTTGGGCAACACCGTCTGCAGCGCCTCCCGCCCGGAGGACGGCCACCGCGCCGCACTCGACAGCACCTCGCGGACGCTCGGCACCGTCCCGCTTCCCGATCGCGCGACATCCCAGGCGATCGTCGGAACCGAGTACAGATGCGTCGGAGAGCTGGTCAAGGCTTCTGCGACCGGCCGGAGATCGACGCATGCACCGCGGGTCAAGCCATGCAAAGCGCCGTACAGGAAATGGGTGTGGTCGAGAACGCCCGGCGTCGACACCCGATCACCGCGCCGGACGTCGAATACCTCGTCGCTGCGGTCGAGCGTCCGAGCCCACGACAGCTGGTTTCGGACGAAGAGCTTCGGTTCGCCGGTGGTGCCCGAGGTGATCCCCACGAGTAATTCGCTCTGCGCGCGCGCCGTGTCGTGCGGCCCGTCGGAGTCCACGTTTGCGAGTGGGCTCTCGCAACCGAGCTGGCGCAGTCGCCGATGCGCGGCCGGCGCAGCGATCACGGCGCCAGGTTGGGCGAGCTCGATGACGTGCGCGAACTGACCGGCGAGCAAGTGCCGGTGCAGCAATACCACTCCGACGCCCGAGCGCATCGCCGCCGTCACCGCCACGAGTGAACCGACGTCCGACGTCGGCAGGACAGCGATCCGCCGCATACCGCGCAACCCCGCCGCCGCGCGGGTCACTCTCGCCCAGAACTCGGCGTAGGACACCGATCCCTGCCGGTCGACGACAGCCAGCTCGTGCGGGATGTCGCGGACGTGGCGAGCAATACGGTCGGCGAGCAGTTCAGTCATCGTCGACGCCTCGGGCAATCAGCGCATCTCCCAGTGCATCTGCCGTACGAAGCGCCCGGACCAGAACCGGTGTCGCCAGAGCGGTCATCGACCACTGCAGTCCGCGAGCCTTTCTCGCCTCGGACACCTCGTGCACGATAGTCGCCAGGATGGGGATGCATCGGATGGCCAGCGCGAGCATCAGCCCTATCCGGTCCGGGTCGACGCCGAAGCGGCGCAACGGCTGCAGTGCTCGTGTGACGGTATCGAGCATATCCGTCACCCGCGTCGTCAACGTGACGAGCGCCGCGAGCGCCACCGAGATCAGCAGCACCCCACACACCACGATCGCGCGCGTCGGAGACGTGACGATCAACTGGAAGATTCCGATGATCAGCATCATCCACAGCACCGGCCGAAGCTGGGCCAACGCTACTTTCACGGGGATCCGGGCGACGGCGAACAACGCCGCGACAGTAAGTGCGACCGCACCGACAGCGACGGGGGTGCGCGCAAAGAGCGTTGCCGCGATGATCGTCAGCAGCAAGAGCAGCAGCTTCACTCCTGCGGGCATCCGATGCAGCAGCGAGCTACCGGGCCGATACAACCCGATCACATGACCAACTCCCTATACGCCGGCACCGCATCGGCTGGGGTTCCGTCGAACGCCACTAAGCCGTCGTCGATGACGATCACCCGCTCGAACGAGTCCAACAGAGCCAGCTGATGGGTGACGACGATGACCTGTTGGTCCATCGAATCGAGCGCGTTGGCGACGACACGGGCATTGCGGAGGTCGAGCAGCGTCGTCGGTTCGTCGGCGACGACGACCTCCGGTCGACGGATCAGCACCGCGCCGATCGCGAGCAACTGTTTCTGCCCGCCGGACAACAGGTGTGCGGGGTGCTCGGCATGGCCGTCGAGCCGGAAGCGAACCATGATGTCCTGCACGCGCTCGGCAACGTCCTGCTTGCTCAGTCCGGAACGTCGCAGTGAGAACGCAAGATCCTCTGCGACAGTCGGCATTACGATCTGCGTGTCCGGGTCGGTGAAAACGAACCCGACTTTCTTGCGAACCTGCGCGCCCTTCTTCGCGGCGTCGACACCGTCGACCGTCACGGTTCCCGAGTTCGGCGCGAGGAGTCCGTTGATGGTGCGCGCCAGCGTCGACTTGCCCGACCCGTTCGACCCGATGATGCCGACGCGTCGCTCGGTGATACGAAGATCGATCCCGCGCAACACTTCCCGTTCTCCGAATGCGTGCCGAACAGCATCGAAGACGATCTCGCTCACTGCACACGCTCCACGATCATTGCTATTCCTTGACCTCCGCCGATCGCGCAGGCCGCGAGACCGAGTTCCGGTCCGGACGGGATCGACATCTGACGTGCCAACCGCACCAGCAGTATCGCACCGGACGCACCCCATGGATGCCCCATCGCGATCGCGCCACCTTGCGGGCACAGTACGCTCTCGTCGAGACCCAACTCGTCGGACACCGCAAGAACCACGGAGGCGAATGCCTCGGTGATCTCCACGATGCCGATGTCGGACAGAGCAACTCCGTTGCGAGCGAGCACCTTCTCGATGGCGGGGACCGGGCCGAGACCCGGCAGCGCTGGATCCGAACCTGCGACTGCAGAACCCAGAACCCGAAGGGCGGGAAGGCCTTCGGCGCGCGCGGCCGTCGTCACCGCGACCACCGCGGCCCCGTCCGAGATTCCGCACGAATTCCCCGCAGTCACAGTGCCGTCCGCAGTGAACGTCGGTCGTAGGCGGGCCAACCTGACCTCACTCATGTTCGGCCTGATCCGCTGGTCACGCTCGATGCCCGCCACGGACACGATTTCACCGGTGAAATCTGTTGCAGCAGCGGCCATATGTGAATGTGAAGCGTACGCGTCCTGACGCTCGCGACTGATCCCGCGCACGCGAGCGAGATCGTCGGCGGCGACTCCCATATCCGGATCGGGAAACCCCCTCGGCGCGAACGGAGCCCGTGTGTACCTGACCTGCTCGGCACCACTGTCTTGCTCGGAACTACGGCCCTGCTCGGAACTGCGGCTCGGTGGCCAGAACCGCCACGGCGCGGTACTCGCCGACTCGACGCCACCGGCGAGAATCAGCTGTTCGTCACCGCTCTTGACTCGCGCCGCTGCCTGCATGACCGCGTCCAGTCCGGACCCGCACTGACGGTCGACCGTGACACCCGGAACGTCGACGCCGAGGCCTGCCGCGAGCGAGGCGATCCGTGCCGGATCGCCCCCGGGCCCGAGGCAGTTACCGAGAACGACGTCGTCGACCTCGGCTGTACAGCCGGCTTCGCGCAGCGTTCGCATCGTGGCCCGGAGAACCGGAGCAGCCAGATCTGTCGTCGTGAGGTCCGCGAAGCCGTGACCGGCGTTGCCGATCGGCGTACGCCACGGCGCGACGAGAACAGGGGCGTCCTTGGCTGCTCGGGTCATGGTTGCGAGTCTGTCACTCGGGCCCGTGCGATCTTGCCGCTGCCCGTTCGAGGGAGCTCGTCGACGACGGTCCACCGACGCGGCACGGCCTCCTTCTGCAGCGACGCGCGTGCCTGGTCCTTGATTCGTGCCAGCAGCGCGGTCTGGTCAGGCGTGCTGTGATCCAGTTCGAGCACCGCAGTCACTGTCTGGCCGAGAACAGCGTGGGGGGTGCCGACGACCGCGGACGCCTTGACGCCGACGATAGCGTCGAGAATCCGTTCGACGTCCTCGGCAAGGACGGTCGTTCCCCCGACATTCACCGCCGAAGTCCCCCGACCGTGCACGACGAGTTCGCCACCCGGCCGCAGTTCTGCAAGGTCACCGACTCCGACCCACTCGTCGCTGCCCAGAACGCGGTAGGGCGAACGAACGAACAGCAGACCGCCCCTGATCTCGGCCTCGACGCGGTCCAGTAGCCGCAGTGGCTCGGGGACCACACGTGCCGCGACGAGCGACAGCTCCGCGGCGCCGTAGTACTCGACGAGCCTCAGGCCGCGCGCACGGTTCTCCGCGCCTGCATCGAGCGAGGTCCCGGCCACGACGGCAGTGTGCAGGTTCGGTGCGCGGTGCAACAGCTCCCGAAGCACTGCGGGGACGGCGTGCGTCACCGTGGCCGTTCGTTCGTCGTCGGTGACGCATGCACCGACGACGAGCGCGTGAACAGCGCCGAACAGATGCATCGTCGCGTGCAGCGGGCCGGTCACGAGCACCCGGTCGGAGGCGGTGATCCCAGTGATCGAGGTGAACTCCTCGAAACTGTCGGTCCACGACTCCGCCGTGCGGGCCAGCGGACGAGGTGTGCCGGTCGATCCGGATGTCCCGACGAGCAGGAATGCACCCGTGGGGATCTCCGAGCGGTCCGGACGCGCAGTTGGATCCTCGACGCGCACCGCTGCGCCCTGCCGCGCCGCGGCGAACACACAGATCAGCGCTTCGGGTAATGCCAGGGCGGAGGCGTCGTGGACCGCGGCATCGGGCCACTCTGCGACCGCAGCGTCGAATCGGTCGTAGGACAGAGGGCTGCCGCCGACATCGATCGCGATATCGGTGCCCGACCCGCCCGGACGCAAGCTCACCTGGTCGCGATGATGCCGGGATAGGCCCGGTGCACACTTTTCGCGACGACTGTGGCGATGACTACCTTCACCAGATCTCCGGGAAGGAACGCGAAGTTGGTCGAGATCGCAGCCCACACTCCGAGATCGGTACGCAGCAACAGGCCGATGGTTCCGAAGATGTAGACGACAACGATCCCGCCGAGCGCATTGATCAGCAGTCCGAGCACCAGCGGGTATTTCGGCAGGATCCGGGCAGTGAGCAAGCCGATGACGAAGACTGCCGGAATCCAACCGACGAGGTAACCGGCACTCGGCCCGGCCAGGGCGGTCAGGCCCGTTCGTCCGCCCGACAGGAGTGGAAGGCCGATGAGGGTGAGCGCGATGAAGACTGCAACAGCGGCGACACCCTTGCGTGGACCGAGAACCGCGCCGGCCAGGATGACGCCGAGCGTCTGCAGTGTGATCGGTACACCGCTGAAACCGACCGTGATCGCGCCGGCCAAACCGAGAGCAGCAATGAGCGCGGCGAACACCGCGATCTGCGCCATTTCTCGCGCCGAGATACGCACCTTCGAACCCGACACCGTTGTCTCCCGTACGCCTTCGATACCTGACATGACCACTCCTAGTAATACAAGCTTGAACGGCGTTCAAGGTAGCAGGTGCGGTCGTGGTGGCCCCCACGAAGGGCTGGAAGCGACGCACCGGCTGCGAGCTCGCCACCTCCGTTATCGAACGAGTGGGGCCGATACGGTAGTAACCATGACTCGAACCCTCGTCCTCATGCGGCACGGCAAGTCCGGCTACCCGGAGGGAACTCCGGACCACGACCGCCCGCTCGCCGAGCGTGGCCAACGCGAAGCAGCGCTCGCAGGGGCATGGATCACCGACACCCTCGGCGGTGTCGATGCGGTGATCTGCTCGACAGCGACTCGGACTCGCCAGACCCTGGTGGCCACTGGGATCGATGCTGCAACCACGTTCGAGGAACTGATCTACGGCGCGTCACCAGAGGAGATCATCGAAGAGATCGCGCGGACCGACGACTCGGTGGCCACCCTCCTCGTCGTCGGGCATGCGCCCGGAATACCGTTCACTGCACTGGAATTGGCGGAGGCAACCGGATCCGAGGCTGCAATCGAGATCGGCCGGAAGTTCCCGACGTCCGCGATGGCAGTCCTGACCATCGACGTACCGTGGTCGGAGATCGGGCGCGGTGTCGCTGCGCTCACTGCTTTCCACGTTCCGCGGTAGGACCGAATGAGTCGTTCGCTGGGCCTCCGGGTGACCGAACGAGTCGTTCACTCCCGGTCGGAGACCGAATGAGTCGTTCGTCTACTTCAAGTGACCGAATGAGTCGTTCGCTCCCAATTGGAGACCGAATGAGTCATTCGGTCACTGGGGCTTGGGCGCTCAGCGCCGAATCTTCGCGACGACGAATCCGACGACACCGAGCGCGATGAGCAACAGCAGCGCGGTACCGAATCCGGCGAGCCACCAGACCACCGCGAAGACCACGAGTGCCGGGGCAGCAGCGATGAGAGCGATCGCGGGGTTCTCCCGGACGGTTTCGAGCGCGGTCTGCGCGTGAACCCGGTCGAGCTTCTTTCCTGCCATGATGCGCCTCCGTGAGTCCGCTTACCTCTGCCTCACTCCACAGTAGCGCGCATCTGCCTCGATGCCGATGACTCCCGAGCAGGTCCAACTTCCCCTGGCCTCGGTCCCAGGCATCCAGATGGGACCTTCCATGGATCACCTCGACAGCGAGCGCGCCAGCTGAATCAGCTGGGCATCGGCGTCGAACAGTGCTTTTCGGTCGTACGTCGACGTCGATGCCAGAATCTCGTCGGGATCGGTGCGATCGATCAGCTTCTCCAGCTGATCGGACACCTCGTCGGGAGTGCCGAGAACGGCGGAGGCGAGCGACCTTTCGACGCGCTCGCGGGTGCTCGCAGGCGCAGCGTTCAGGTCGATCTGCGACGGGTGCGTCAGGGGCGGGAATTCACCGGTCCGCCGAGATTGCGCCATCGCCCACGCCTCGGGGAGAGCCAGGGTGCGGGCACGTTCGGTGGTCTCGGCGACGGTGATGTCGAGCGAGACGATGATGCGAGGGTGCGGGTTCAAGGTGGTGGGTCGGTAGCGGGATCGATAGTCCTCGAGCGCCGAACCGTCGCCCGCCAGGATCGGACCTCCGACGACCACGGGCAGACCGGCCTCGGCAGCGACGGCGAGACCCTGCGCGGTAGCGAGGACGTAGACCGGCGGCGGCGCAATTGAGGGACGAAGCGTCACCGCTGCCGTGCCGTCGAAGTAGCTCCGCAGTTCATCCAGATCGGCAACGAACGTGTCCAACTCGTCGCGTCCGGTGCGCAGAGCTGCCCGAACCGGTTCGGTAAAGCCGAGCGAGCGACCGACGCCGAGGTCGACCCGTCCCGGATACAGAGCCTCGAGCATCGCGAACTGTTCCGCGACGACGAACGGCTGGTGGTTGGGCAGCATCACTCCACCAGATCCGATGCGGATGCTCGACGTCCTGGCACCGACCGCCGCAAGAAGAACCGCAGGCGACCCGCTCGCTATGCCGGGCACACCGTGATGCTCGGCGACCCAGAACCGGTGATAGCCGAGTTTCTCGGCGTTGATCGCACGCTCGATCGTCGCGTCGAGCGCAGCGCCATCCGAATAGCCGTCGCGGGTTCGAGACCGATCGAGCAGGGACAGAATCACCTCTAGCGCAACCGACTCCCCGTCGTGCATATTTCTTTGCGCAAATCAGTGCGATCGAGGACCGAATCAGTCCGCAATTGGCGTCAGACTTGTTCTACCCGACACCGAGAACCTCGACACAGGAGAACCTCATGGACATCAAGCTCGAGCTCGTGATCATTCCCGTCTCCGACGTGGATCGTGCCAAGGACTTCTATACCCGCATCGGGTTCAATGCCGACCACGATGCGAGTCCGTCGGACGGGATTCGCTTCGTCCAGCTGACGCCGCCGGGATCAGCGTGCTCGATCGCCATCGGAACCGGCATCACCGACGCAGCTCCCGGCAGCGTCGAAGGGCTGCAGGTGGTCGTCGACAGCGCCGAGGAAGCCCGGAGCCACTTCGTCGCAGCAGGTCTCGACATCGAACCCGTCGTCGACCTCGGGTGGGGAAAGTTCGTGTTCTTCGCCGATCCCGACGGCAACAAGTGGGCGGTACAGGAACTCCCGCAGTACTAGGGACTACAGGACGAGCGAGGCGCGGATGCCTCGGTGATCGGATCCCGGCAGATCCACCAGTCCCACCTCGGTCACCGACGCGTCGCGCACGAGAACGTGGTCGATCGCGATCAGAGGCGGGAGCTTCCACTCTGCGTGATAGGTCGCGAGATGGCCCGCACCGACCTCCATGGCGGCGTCTCGGAAGCCCTCGGTACACAGGTCGCGGTATCGCTTGTGGTCATAGGTGGCGTTGAAGTCGCCGGCAACCACGACCGGGCCGTCGTCGACCGGGATCTTCGCGAGCATCTGACCGATCGCGGCAAGCTCGCGCACCCACACCTCGGGGTGGCGCGGCCACGGCGGAACGGGATGCACCGCGAACACGACGGGCGAAGTCCCGCCGGGAACGTGCACACGTGCCGACAGCAGTTCTGTCACATAGCCGTCGTGGCGCTCGTGGTCCGACAGCGGGTGACGCGAATAGATCCCCGTGCCGTCGCCGCCTGCCGCCGGACTGACGAACGACTCCGGTAGCCGGTCGAGGAGACCCGCGTCGAGAAGACGCTGATGCGCCTGCGGGGTCAGCTCGACGACCGTCAGAACATCGGGTTCGTACTTGTCCAGCAGGGCGATGATTGCCTCGGTGTCGGCCTGACCGAGCAGGATGTTCGCGTGCAGGACTGTGAACGGAGTCCCCGACGCCGGTCGACGTCGGAACCGCCGGATCCACAGCGGCGCCTGGGTCCACGCTGCGGCAAGAATCGCTGCACCGCCGATCGCGGCACCTGTCCACCCCAGGCCGAAGGTCAACAGAACTGCTCCCGGAACCGAACCGAACATCGGAATGCGAGCGAGGGAACCGGCGACGAGAACGACCTGGCTTCGCGAATCCACCAGGTGCGCCACCACGGCCAACAGTGCAGCCGTCACAAAAGCGGCGCCGAGAACGATGATCATCTTGGGCAGTCTCCCACCTCGATCTGAGGGGAGCCTGGGAGATGTCACCGCATGCTACTGTTCGGTCGCTTTTCGCCGAACGGATAGGGAACAATCACTTCTCGGGTCGTATCGAGTGCAGGGGACACACAACACGTGAAACGCAGGCAACTGCTTCAGCTGGCAGCCGCAGGACTGGTCGGATTGGCGGCACCGCCCGTCGTCGCGGCCGGACGCGCTGGGGCGTTACCGATCGGCGTCGGTTCGATCCGGTCACTTGTCCCCGAGTTGTTCGCCGATCCGCCGCGTCCGCCCGATCATTCGTCCGTCATCGTGATCGGCTCGGGCTTCGGTGCGAGCGCCGCTGCTCTTCGGCTCGCCCAGGCCGGAAGCCAGGTCACGATCCTCGAACGCGGGCTCCGGTGGCCACGTGATCCGTGGCGCGAGATCTTCACCGCAGACATGACCGCCGACGGGCGTGGACTGTGGCAGCAAGGCTCGTTCACCAACATCACCGGCATGCCCGTCGGGCCCGTCGACCGCTTCAATGGCGTGCTCGACACGACCCGGTTCGAGAACCTCTCGGTGTGGCGCGCAGCCGCGGTCGGCGGTGGGTCCATCGTCTACACCGGCGTCACCATCGCTCCCGAAAAGCGGTACTTCGACATGTCCTTCGGCGGTCGGCTCGACTACGACGAGATGGCATCGTCCTGGTACCCCAGGGCGCGGTCGATGCTGCTGCCGTCGACGATGCCCGCTGATATCTACGACAGTCCGAACTTCGCGCATTCACGGACCTGGGACGACCATGCCCGACGCGCCGGCTTCCAACCCCAAGCGGTCGACGGCACCTGGAACTGGAACGTCGTACGCGACGAGATCGCCGGACGATCCCGCCCGTCGGCGATCGTCGGGGCGAGCACATTCGGAAACTCGAACGGCGCCAAGTACGACCTGACGCAGAACTACATTCCGCAAGCCGAGGGCACCGGCCGTGCGACTGTGTGCCACAGCCACGAGGTCGCCTCGATCGGCACCGAATCCGGCGGCCGATACCGCGTCGAGGTCCGGCGGCTCGATCCCGAGGGCAACGTCCTCGAAACGAGAACGGTGACGTGCGACAAGCTCGTCCTCGGCGCCGGCTCGATCGGCACCACGGAGCTTCTGCTGCGCGCGCAAGCCACCGGCGCGCTGGGAAATCTGAACGAATTCGTCGGGCGCGGTTGGGGAACCAACGGCGATGCGTCCATGACGCGCTCGCTCGGTCCCGCCGCAGGCGTTCCGCAGGCAGCGCCGTGTGCCTCGCGCATCGTCGACGAATCGAGCATTCCCGTCACCGTCGAGAACTGGTATGTCCCCGGTGTGCCATGGGATCTCGGTTTCCTCGGCTCACTCGGCATGACCATCGACCCGCTACGCGCGGACTTCCGATACGACGCCGCACGCGACGGTATGACACTGTCCTGGCCGCGGGGCGGCAGCCGCGACACTGTCGAAGCGCTACGCGCAGTGCAGAACAGGATGGCCGAGGCCGGCGGCACCGTCGTATCGGCTGAGCCGTTCACTCGTGACGTCGACGACACGTTCACTGCGCATCCACTCGGCGGCGCGGTCCTCGGCGACGTCACCGACTCCTACGGCCGAGTCAAGGGTCACAACGGTCTGTACGTCATGGACGGCGCGTTGATCCCCGGCAGCACCGGCGCGGTCAACCCGTCGCTGACCATCACAGCGCTCGCAGAGCGCAACGTTGCTCGGGTGATCGCCGACGGGCGCTGACTGTCCCCTCTTCTTCGAACCGTGTCCCTCGACAGTCCACGGTTGACCTGGAGTGCACTCGAGGTTTTAGGTTCGTAGACATGCACTCCCCCAACAACTCTCCCGTCGGAACCTGGCAACAATTGCTGACCGGTCGCTACCTCGGCACCGCCACGGTTCTCGCAGGCGGCGTCGCGTTGTACGCGACCAACGTCTACCTCACGACAAGCCTGCTCCCCACCGCCATCGAGGAGATCGGCGGCGAACGCTACTACGCGTGGACGGCGACGGTGTTCCTCATCGCGTCCGTGGTCTCCTCGATGATGGTCAGCAACCTCCTCGCTTCCCGAGGGCCGAGAGGGGCCTACCTGATCGGGCTCACGGTCTTCGCACTCGGCACCGTCGTGTGTGCACTCAGTCCGACGATGGAACTCCTCCTGGTCGGCCGAACCGTCCAAGGCGCGGGAGGTGGTCTACTGGCCGGTCTCGGCTACGCCGTCATCAACGCCGCGCTCCCGAAACATCTCTGGACGCGTGGCGCAGCACTGGTATCGGCCATGTGGGGCGTCGGAACGTTCGCTGGGCCCGCGATCGGTGGCGTGTTCGCTCAATTCGGAGCGTGGAGACTGGCTTTCGGCGTGCTGGTCATCGCAGCCATCGCAGTAGGTGCCCTCGTCCCCCGTGCACTTCCGGCGCACACCGCCGGCAGCTCCACCCGGAGCCCGGTACCGGTTCTCTCGCTGGCTCTGTTGACCGCAGCAGCGCTGTTGGTGAGCGTCGCAGGAATCATGTCCCATCTCGCCGTCACCGCAACCATGGTTGTCGCAGCGGTACTACTGCTGGTCGCATTCGTCGCAGCCGATCGACGAACGGATCACGGCGTACTGCCGCCGTCGACGTTCAGTCGATCCTCGCTGAAGTGGGTCTACCTGACGATCGTCGTCCTCGCCGTTGCGTCGACCGTCGAAACATTCATCCCGCTGTTCGGCCAGCGACTCGCAGGATTAGCGCCTCTCGCTGCCGGATTCCTCGGTGCGGCTCTGGCTTTGGGGTGGACTCTGGGTGAGATCCCCAGTGCCTCGGCCACGTCACCACGCGTCGTGCGGCGAATCATCATCGCCGGACCGGTTCTCGTCGCCGCCGGACTGGGAATCATGGCCGCGTTCCTGACGGATCAGGCGGGAGCCGGTGCGCTGGCCGCATGGATCGTCGGACTCCTTGTCGCAGGTGCCGGAATAGGCATCGCTTGGCCGCATCTGGCGGTCGGCGCAATGACTGCTGTCGCCGAACCTGGCGAGGGTGCGCGGGCGTCGGCTGCCATCAACACAATTCAGCTGATCGCCAACGCATTCGGCGCGGCTCTGGCCGGCGTGCTGGTGAACATCGGCGAGCCCTCGACACTGCACTCGGCACAGCTGCTGCTCGGCACCTTCGCCGCCCTCGCGATCATCGGGGTGGCAGTGGCGGCTCGGGCGGTTCCGCGAGCGACGCGCGAGCATCAGGTCGCGGCGGCTTCGGAACGTTAGGTCCCGGGATCACGAAAAAGCCCCGCTCCCAGAAAACTGGGTGCGGGGCTTTCCCAGTGGTGCGGTTGAGTGCACTCACGCACACTCAACCGTGCCACTGCGGCGAAAGTCGCCTAGCGGTATTCGTTGGAGAAACCGTAGTCGTCGAGCGGCACTGCGGCACCGGTGTTCTGGCCGAAGCCGTCCGGGCTGTAGTACTGATCGTCGTACGACGGCACCGCGTATGCCGCGGCACGTGCCTCCTCGGTGGGCTGCACCTGGATGTTCCGGTACCGGTTGATGCCGGTACCAGCCGGGATGAGCTTACCGATGATGACGTTCTCCTTGAGACCGATGAGCTTGTCGCTGCGGGTGTTGATAGCCGCATCGGTGAGCACACGAGTGGTCTCCTGGAAGGACGCTGCCGACAGCCACGAATCGGTTGCCAGCGATGCCTTGGTGATACCCATCAGGACCGGACGTCCGGCTGCGGGCTCGCCACCTTCGGCGACGACGCGACGGTTCGACGCCTCGAACTCGCTGCGCTCGGTCAGAGAACCGGGCAGGAATTCGGTGGAGCCGGAGTCGATGATCGTCACACGACGGAGCATCTGGCGCACGATCGTCTCGACGTGCTTGTCGTGAATCGACACGCCCTGACTGCGGTACACCTCCTGGACCTCGTTGACCAGGTGGATCTGAACCTGGCGAGGACCCATCACGCGCAGAACCTCGTGCGGATCGGCAGCACCTTCCATGAGCTGCTGGCCGACCTCGACGTGGTCACCGTCCGCCAAGAGGCGCTCGGTGCCGTCGTCGTGCTTGAAGACGCGCAGACGCTGACGCTTGGAGAGCTTGTCGTAGACAACCTCTTCGCCGCCGTCGTCCGGGACGATGGTGATCTTGTAGAAACGATCGCCGTCCTCGAGCTGGATGCGTCCCGACACGTCCGCGATGGGAGCCTTGCCCTTCGGCACACGTGCCTCGAACAGCTCCGTCACGCGAGGCAGACCACCGGTGATGTCATCTCCGGCGACACCACCCTGGTGGAAGGTACGCATGGTGAGCTGCGTTCCGGGCTCACCGATCGACTGTGCTGCGACGATACCGACGGCCTCGCCGATGTCGACCAGCTTGCCGGTGGCCATCGAACGGCCGTAGCAGGTAGCGCAGACGCCGGTGCCGGTGGTGCAGGTGAGCACCGAACGGACCTTGACCTCGGTGATGCCTGCCTCGATGAGAGCGTCGATGGCGGGGTCGCCGACATCGTGGCCACGGGCGACGATGATGTTGCCGTTCGCGTCGACCGCATCCGTTGCGAGTGTGCGTGCACGAGTACTGGTCTCGACGTGTGCGTCGCGAATCATCGTGCCGTCGGCGAGCTTCTCGGCGATGGTCGTGACGATGCCGCGCTCGGTGCCACAGTCGGTCTCCCGAACGATGACATCCTGCGAGACGTCGACGAGACGACGCGTCAGGTAGCCCGAGTCGGCGGTACGAAGCGCCGTGTCGGCCAGACCCTTACGAGCACCGTGCGTGTTGATGAAGTACTCGAGGACCGTCAGGCCTTCCTTGAAGGAAGACTTGATCGGACGCGGGATGAACTCACCCTTCGGGTTGGTCACCAGGCCCTTCATACCGGCGAGCGACCGCACCTGAGTCATGTTTCCGGCTGCGCCGGACTTCACGATCATCGGGATGGGGTTGTCGTCGGGGAAGTGTGCCTCCATGGCCTTACCGACCATCTCGGTAGCGTCCTGCCAGATCTTGACCAACGCGGAGTTGCGCTCGACCTTGTCGAGTGCGCCACGCTGGTACTTCTTCTCGATCTGATCGGCCTGAGCCTCGAACGTCTCCATGATCTGCGGCTTCTCCGGCGGCACGAGGACGTCGGAGATCGAGATGGTGACACCCGAACGCGTGGCCCAGTAGAAGCCTGCATCCTTGAGCTTGTCGACGGTCTGCGCCACGACGATCATCGGGTAACGCTCGGCGAGATCGTTGATGATGGTCGACTGACGCTTCTTCGGCATCTGCTCGTTGACGAACGGGTAGTCCGCCGGAAGCAGCTCGTTGAAGATGACGCGTCCGAGGGTGGTCTGCGCGGTCCATGCTTCGCCGCGACGCCACCCGTTCGGGAACTGCTCGGCCTCGACGTCGAGCGGCGGACGCTGTGTCGTCAGGCGCACACGAATGAGCGACTGCACAGTGAGCGAACCACGGTCGACGGCCATCTGAGCCTCGGCCGGGCTGGAGTACGCACCGAACTCGGCGTGGTCGGTCTTGGCATCGGCACGTTCACCGATGGCACCGTCGTCGAGACGAGTCAGGTGGAACAGACCCGTGACCATATCCAGACGCGGCATGGCGAGCGGACGACCCGATGCAGGCGAGAGGATGTTGTTCGAGGACAGCATCAGGATGCGAGCCTCGGCCTGTGCCTCTGCCGACAGCGGAAGGTGGACAGCCATCTGGTCACCGTCGAAGTCGGCGTTGAACGCCTCACAGACGAGCGGGTGCAGCTGGATGGCCTTGCCCTCGACGAGCTGTGGCTCGAACGCCTGGATGCCCAACCGGTGCAGGGTAGGTGCACGGTTCAGCAGC
This sequence comes from Rhodococcus sp. FG69, assembly GCF_057808915.1. NCBI lineage: Bacteria > Bacillati > Actinomycetota > Actinomycetes > Mycobacteriales > Nocardiaceae > Rhodococcus > Rhodococcus sp. FG69. Next base: position 132,403 of record NZ_JBMDIX010000015.1, read on the forward strand.
ACGGGGTGTTCGGCGATGACCTCTTCGAGAACGTCCCACACCTGCGGACGCTGACGCTCGACCATGCGCTTGGCCGACTTGATGTTCTGCGCGTGGTTCAGATCCACCAGACGCTTCATCACGAACGGCTTGAACAGCTCGAGAGCCATCAGCTTCGGCAGACCACACTGGTGCAGCTTGAGCTGAGGACCGACGACGATGACCGAACGGCCCGAGTAGTCGACGCGCTTGCCGAGGAGGTTCTGACGGAAGCGACCCTGCTTGCCCTTGAGCAAGTCGGACAGCGACTTCAGCGGGCGGTTACCCGGTCCGGTGACCGGACGTCCACGACGGCCGTTGTCGAACAGGGCGTCGACCGACTCCTGCAGCATCCGCTTCTCGTTGTTGACGATGATCTCGGGAGCACCGAGGTCGATCAGGCGCTTGAGGCGGTTGTTGCGGTTGATGACGCGGCGGTACAGGTCGTTGAGGTCGGACGTCGCGAAACGTCCACCGTCGAGCTGCACCATCGGACGAAGCTCCGGTGGGATGACCGGGACAGCGTCGAGAACCATGCCCATCGGCGAGTTGCGGCCGGCCTGGAACGCTGCGACGACCTTGAGTCGCTTGAGCGCACGAAGCTTCTTCTGGCCCTTGCCGCTGCGAATGGTCTCGCGGAGCGACTCGGCCTCGGCGTCGACGTCGAAGGTCTGCATGAGCTTCTGGATCGACTCGGCACCCATGGCACCGGTGAAGTACTCGCCATAGCGATCGATGAGCTCACGGTAGATGAGCTCGTCGACGATGAGCTGCTTCGGCGACAGCTTGGTGAAGGTGGTCCAGATCTCTTCGAGACGATCCAGCTCACGCTGCGCGCGGTCACGGAGCTGACGCATTTCGCGCTCGCCGCCGTCCTTGACCTTGCGGCGGACGTCTGACTTGGCGCCCTCCGCCTCCAGCTCGGCAATGTCGGCTTCGAGCTTCTGCGCACGCGCCTCGAGGTCGGCGTCGCGCTGATCTGCGACTGCCTTCTTCTCGACCTCCATCTCGGCTTCCAGCGTCGAGAGCTCGTTGTGGCGGAGCTCGTCGTCGACGGTCGTGATGACGTAGGCAGCGAAGTAGATGATCTTTTCGAGATCCTTCGGAGCCAGGTCGAGCAGGTATCCGAGGCGTGACGGGACGCCCTTGAAATACCAGATGTGTGTGACGGGTGCGGCCAGTTCGATGTGGCCCATGCGCTCACGGCGAACCTTGGCGCGAGTGACCTCGACGCCGCAACGCTCGCAGATGATGCCCTTGAAGCGGACGCGCTTGTACTTACCGCAGTAGCACTCCCAGTCCCGAGTGGGGCCGAAGATCTTCTCGCAGAAGAGGCCGTCCTTCTCGGGCTTGAGCGTGCGGTAGTTGATGGTCTCCGGCTTCTTGACCTCGCCGTAGGACCACTGACGGATGTCGTCTGCAGTGGCAAGGCCAATGCGGAGTTCATCGAAGAAGTTGACGTCGAGCACGTAACTTCCTTTCCCCGTTATGGGTGTTGTGATACCGAATCAAAAACAAGAAATATCGCCCGGAGGGCCTGCATCGCTGCAGGCCCTCCGGACCATAGAACTACTGCGCGAGATCGTCGACCGTGGCAGCTTCGTTGCGGGAGAGGTTGATTCCCAGGTTGGCTGCGGCACGCTCGAGATCCTCGTCGTCACCGTCGGCCATCGTGATGGCTGCGCCGTCCGAGGACAGCACCTCCACGTTGAGGCACAGCGACTGGAGCTCCTTGAGGAGCACCTTGAAGGACTCGGGGATACCGGGCTCCGGGATGTTCTCGCCCTTGACGATGGCCTCGTACACCTTCACGCGGCCGACAACGTCGTCCGACTTGATGGTGAGAAGCTCCTGCAGCGTGTAGGCAGCGCCGTACGCCTGCATTGCCCAGCACTCCATCTCACCGAAGCGCTGACCACCGAACTGAGCCTTACCACCGAGGGGCTGCTGCGTGATCATCGAGTACGGCCCGGTCGAACGAGCGTGGATCTTGTCGTCGACCAAGTGGTGCAGCTTGATGATGTACATGTAGCCCACCGACACCGGGTACGGGAACGGCTCGCCGGAACGGCCGTCGAACAACGTGGCCTTTCCGTCGGCGCCGACCATCTGCTCGCCGTCGCGGTTGGGGATCGTGCTCTCCAGCAAACCGGTGAGCTGATTCTCCTTGGCGCCGTCGAACACCGGGGTGGCGATGTTGCTGTCCGCAGGTGCCGACAGCATCTCCTCGGGCAGACGCTCGGCCCAATCGGGCCTCGTGCCGTCCGTCGCGACCTGAACATTCCAGCCGGTCTTGCCGATCCACCCGAGGTGGGTCTCCAAGATCTGACCGATGTTCATACGACGCGGAACACCGTGGGTGTTCAGGATGATGTCGATCGGGGTGCCGTCGGACAGGAACGGCATGTCCTCCTGCGGGAGGATCTTGCCGATGACGCCCTTGTTTCCGTGGCGGCCGGCCAGCTTGTCGCCGTCCTGGATCTTGCGCTTCTGAGCGACGTACACGCGAACGAGCTCGTTGACGCCGGGAGGCAGATCGTCGTCGTCCTCGCGTGAGAACACACGAATGCCGATGACCTTTCCGTTCTCGCCGTGCGGAACCTTGAGCGACGTGTCGCGAACCTCGCGCGCCTTCTCACCGAAGATTGCGCGCAGCAGGCGCTCTTCGGGGGTCAGCTCGGTCTCGCCCTTCGGCGTGACCTTTCCGACCAGCACGTCGCCGTCACGAACCTCGGCACCGATGCGGATGATGCCGCGCTCGTCCAGGTCCGCGAGTACCTCGTCGGAAACGTTCGGGATGTCACGAGTGATCTCCTCGGCACCGAGCTTGGTGTCGCGGGCATCGATCTCGTGCTCCTCGATGTGGATCGAGGTGAGAACGTCCTCTTCCACGAGGCGCTGCGACAGGATGATCGCGTCCTCGTAGTTGTGGCCTTCCCACGGCATGATCGCCACGAGCAGGTTCTTGCCGAGCGCCATTTCGCCGTCTTCGGTGCAAGGACCGTCGGCGAGGACCTGGCCGGACTCGACGCGCTGACCCTCGTCCACGATGGGACGCTGGTTGGCGCACGTGCCCTGGTTGGAGCGCGCGAACTTGCGCATCCGGTACGTCTTGCGGCTTCCGTCGTCGGCCATGACCGTGACGTAGTCGGCAGAGACCTCTTCGACGACGCCGGTCTTGTCGTTGATGACGACGTCACCGGCATCGACTGCAGCGCGCAGTTCCATGCCCGTTCCGACGATCGGCGACTCGCTCCGCACCAGCGGAACAGCCTGACGCTGCATGTTCGCGCCCATCAGGGCACGGTTGGCGTCGTCGTGCTCGAGGAACGGAATCATCGCGGTTGCGACCGAGACCATCTGACGAGGCGAGACGTCCATGTAGTCGATGTCGGAGGACGAAACGAACTCGACCTCTCCACCCTTACGACGGACGAGGATCTTGTCCTCGATGAAGTGGCCGCTGTCGTCGACAGGCGAATTGGCCTGTGCGAGCGTGTGGCGATCCTCTTCGTCTGCCGTCAGGTAGTCGACGTCGTCGGTGACCTGACCGTCGACGACCTTGCGGTACGGCGTCTCGATGAATCCGAACGGGTTGACCCGTGCATACACCGACAGCGAACCGATCAGACCGATGTTCGGGCCCTCAGGGGTCTCGATGGGGCACATGCGGCCGTAGTGCGACGGGTGAACGTCGCGGACCTCGAGGCCGGCGCGCTCACGGGAAAGACCACCCGGTCCAAGGGCCGACAGGCGACGCTTGTGCGTCAGACCCGACAGCGGGTTGTTCTGGTCCATGAACTGCGACAGCTGGGACGTTCCGAAGAACTCCTTGATCGCGGCGACGACGGGACGGATGTTGATCAGGGTCTGCGGCGTGATGGCCTCGACGTCCTGAGTCGTCATACGTTCACGAACGACGCGTTCCATGCGGGACAGGCCCACGCGAATCTGGTTCTGGATCAGTTCGCCGACAGTGCGCAGACGACGGTTGCCGAAGTGGTCGATGTCGTCGACCTCGACAGGAACCTCGACGCCGTCGGGTGCCGTCATCGAAGTGTCACCTGCGTGCAGACGCACGAGGTACTCGATGGTCGCGACGATGTCTTCCTCGGTGAGGGTCGACGCCACGATCGGCTGGCCCGAGTTGAGGCCGAGCTTCTTGTTGATCTTGTAACGACCGACGCGAGCGAGGTCGTAGCGCTTGTCCTTGAAGAACAGGTTCTCCAGCAGAGTCTGCGCGGACTCCTTCGTGGGCGGCTCGCCCGGACGCAACTTGCGGTAGATGTCGAGGAGAGCCTCGTCGGTACCGGCAGTGTTGTCCTTCTCCAGCGTGGCCATGAGGATCTCGGAGAAGCCGAAGCGCTCCGTGATCTGCTCGGTGGTCCAGCCGAGAGCCTTCAGCAGCACCGTGACGGGCTGGCGACGCTTACGGTCGATACGAACACCGACGGTGTCGCGCTTGTCGACGTCGAACTCGAGCCAGGCACCGCGACCAGGAATGACCTTGACGCTGTGCAGATCCTTCTCCGTCGTCTTGTCGATCGAGTGATCGAAGTAGACGCCGGGTGAACGGACCAGCTGCGAGACGACGACGCGCTCGGTTCCGTTGATGATGAAGGTGCCCTTGTCGGTCATCATGGGGAAATCGCCCATGAAGACCGTCTGGCTCTTGATTTCACCGGTGTTGTTGTTGATGAACTCAGCGGTGACGAACAACGGCGCCGCGTACGTCATGTCCTTGTCTTTGCACTCGTCCATCGAGGCCTTGACCTCGTCGAACCGTGGGTCGGAGAAGGAAAGAGACATCGAGCCCGAGAAATCCTCGATAGGGGAAAGCTCGGTCAGGATGTCCTCGAGACCGCCGGAGACATTGCTGTCCCCGCGCGCGGCGGCACGGTCGCGCCAACTCTGCGCACCTACCAGCCATTCGAAAGAATCCGTCTGTACATCGAGGAGACCGGGTACCTCCAACGGTTCGCGAATGTTCGCGAACGAAACCCTCCTCGGGGCTCCCGGTGTTCCGACAACTGCCTTGGTCTGGCTAGAGACTGCCAAGATGCGTCCTTCCAGCACCTCACGCGGGCCGCTCGTGCAGTGCGACCGCCGCTGTATCTGCTTGCTTAATGTGGGGCGAATTCGCTGGTCACAACCAGACCGAATCCCCATCGCAGCAGTACGAAGACGGTGCTTCGACATACAGCAATCGAGAGGTGGACAGGAGGCAGCCAGCGCAACGTCCAAAGATACCCCAAATGTGCGCAGCGCGCAACAGGGGCATCAAAAGTAGCACCCGACATTTGAACCCGCACGAAGATCGTCCACTGCGTGTCGCGGGCTCGACAACCGTTCGACCGGTTGCCACGGGGTGCTCTACGAGGACAAGACTGAACCTTGCGGCTCCGTGCGTCAAGGGGGCCGAGGCGAACATTTCGTGCCACTCTCGGTCCGGGCGTTCGGCTCGGCGAACAGGACCGATTGGTCGGTTGCCGCTTCCGGACCGAATGTCTCATTCGGTCACTTTTACCCCCGAACGCGCACGTTGCAGCCAGAGCGCACGTTGCAACCTGCGCGGTCGCTGGAACGTGCGCGCAGCGACCCCGGGCCGCAGCGAATGTCTCATTCGGCCACTGGGCGCCGGCCGAACCCTGGCCGAACACTGGCCGGACCGAATGTCTCATTCGGTCACTTATGCCCCCGAACGCGCACGTTGCAGCCAGAGCGCACGTTGCAACCTGCGCGGTCGCTG